>CAIRCS010000043.1 GCA_903877115.1 uncultured Legionella sp. | reverse complement strand
TTTTTAAAACGGTTTTCCTGGCGACCATAGCCGACTGGACCCACCTGATCCCATCCCGAACTCAGAAGTGAAACGGTTGAGCGCCGATGATAGTGTGGGGTTTCCCCATGTGAAAGTAGGTCATTGCCAGGACTTTATTCTGCTATAAATTGGGCTGTATTGGCCCAATTTATAACTTATCATCAATTTCAAAATTGCAAATTTTATTCCAGCGACATTAGTGTTCTTTGACAATTCAGACCCTATGAATTAGACCTATATACTCTTTTTGTGCTTTTTTCAGCTAACTTTTCTGTTGTTTTGATTACTTCACGTTGAACACCTAAAGCGCGCTTTTCAGATTCCTTTACCCTAGTCAAAAATAAATATGAATTACCTTTGGTTATTGCCAATTGAATGAAACCAACAATCGCTGGAATAACCATGAAGGTGAGGATAATTGAGTACAACATAGGTCTTGTTGTTCTATCTTGTGCAAGTATTGTCAGATGTTTTTCATTTGCTTCAATGTAACCATCAAATGCATTCTTCTGCCCAGTCTTATATTGCGTAATGCGGTTTCTAGTATCAGTAATAAATGAAGTAATCCCGTTAATTTTAGCCACATTGATGCCATCTTTAGGATTTTTTTCAAGTTTCGTTTTGTATTTTTCCAACTCTGAAATATAAGTTTCTACATCTTGAAAAAGATTATCATATGGTTTTTGTATTACAGAATGGAATAGCGTTGATTTAGGCTGTTCATGACTTTCTAACTTAGCTTTGATTGAGTTTATCTCCCTTTGAACCACTTTACAATAAGCGCTATAAAAGCAATTGTCTTCTGTAAGAATTTGTCCAAAATCCACCGGAAATACGTTACCATCCTTATTAACTAGAAAATTTCTTTTGTCGCGACAATCGATCATAATAAAGCCCTTTTCCATCATTTCCTCACTAATAGCTAATCTTTGTTCGTCGGTAGGGTAGGTGCCCTGTATGTATGGTGTGGATAATTTTCCATCTTCAGTAATACATGCTGTTGCATAGATGGTTCCGGCATAATACTTATTCCATTGTTCCATTTGTTTCTTATAGGGTTGTTCCAACATCGAGGCGCCATTGGAACTTGGTTGTTTTAATACGCGATCACCTTCAACTTCAGTGACGTTATTGTTTCCTTGTTCAGGTATTTTTTTCCTGCGTGAGCCGTTGTCTTGCATGGTTGTCTCCAAATCCTTTGGTAAAGTAGAATAATTTACGTGAATGATATCAGTATTCTCAAAACACCATTCCGTATTCCATACTACTAATTATAGACTATGCAAAAAATATCTCAGGGACTTTACTATTCTCATGGCCATGACAGTATATATTCGGCGTTTCTGGTAAGTCCTGATATACTGTTTTCTATCTGATACCATACATAATGGGTTCTGCATGAGCTGCAAGTTGTGGGTTGTTTTGATTTCTATGAGTTTGGTCATGGGTTGTCATCGATCAGAACATCATTATCAAGGTTATATCGAAAGTGATACGCTGTATCTTTCTCAGCCTTTTGCTGGAATATTAAAGCACCGTTATGTCCACCGTGGAGAATACGTAAAAAAGGACCAATTATTATTTGAGATTGATCCGGATCCTGAAACTTTTAAGTTAGAACAAGCTAAAGCTGCACTTGCTCAAGGTGAGCAAATCTTAGAGGATTTAACAAAGTCGCGGCGTACTCCAGAAGTGGACGCAATCAAAGCTCAAATTGACCAAGTAGGCGCTGAAATATCGCTCGCTACCCTTCGTCTCAAACGCAATCAAACCTTGTTTAATAAAAAAGTCATCGCTCCCGATACTTTTGATGCATCGCAAGAAAATCTCAAAGAGCGATTAGCGCTTAAAATGCAATTGGAGGCAAATTTGGCCTTAGCAATGCTAGGTGCAAGGGCTAATCAAATTGAGGCTCAGGTAGAGGCCAATAAATCACTTGCAGCGGCTATAGATTTGGCCCAATGGTCGGTGGCGCAGAAAAAGATTATTGCCCCTAAGGATGGGTATATCTTTGATACTTTTTATCGAGAAGGTGAGTATGTTACTGCGGCTGCACCAGTGGCTTCATTATTAGCGCGCCAAGATATTTATATTGAGTTTTTTGTCCCTTTGCGGGATTTACATGATATCAGCATGGGTAAGAAAATTACGTATAGCTATTTGAAAGGTGCTGAAGAGTTCCATGGGGTGATTGTTTACGTTTCACCCAAAGCTGAATACATGCCTCCTCTGGTTTATAGTAATGATAATTTTGATAAATTAGTGTTTCGGATTAAAGCAAAAATATCGGATAAAAATGAGGTGTTTCCTGGGGAGCCTGTTACGGTAAATGTTGAGTCTGCTCATGGCTGAAGATTTGATTATTGATGTGTCGCATTTACGTAAATCCTTTGATAATCAAGTTGTCGTGAAAGATCTCGATTTGGTTGTGAAAAGAGGTGAAGTGTTTGGTTTTTTAGGCCCAAACGGGAGTGGGAAAACGACTACGATTCGTATGCTA
>CAIRCS010000042.1 GCA_903877115.1 uncultured Legionella sp. | reverse complement strand
TATAAATTCATTAGAAAGAAAAAAATCTAATACTAAACATGGTAAATATGGCACTTCAGAATACATAACGTGGGATTCCATGATTCAAAGATGTACAAATAAAAACAATATTTCTTATAAAAATTATGGAGGCAGAGGAATAACACTATGCAAAGAATGGTTGGATTTTAATAAGTTTTTTTTAGACATGGGGGAAAAGCCATCTGTTAATCATTCGATTGAAAGGATTAACAATGAACTTGGATATTTCAAAAGCAATTGCAAATGGGCAACAAAAAGTCAACAATCACAAAACACTAGAATTTTTAAAACAAATACTTCTGGTATACGAGGCGTATCTTGGCATAAAAAAAATAACAAATGGCGAGCATATATTACGCACGACTATGAACAAAAGCATTTGGGTTTTTTTGATAGCAAACAAACAGCATCTATAGCAAGAAAAAATGCCGAACAATTGTTGTGGCTAAAAAACAATAACAGTTGACACCCCTTATTGTTTAATTTAATATTAAACATCTAACACCACAGGGGTAGTCAAATGAAAGAACAACGAGAGATGCAATCCCACATTGACGAGCTTAATGCTCACATCAAAGCGCAGTCAGATGAGATTGATTTCTTAAAGAAGATGCTCAATCGCACCGTGACATTGACTCCAAGCATAGCGGCAGATGCTAACCGTTACCGTTGGCTGAACAAGTACACATCACAGTTGTTCATGGTGACTGAGCAGCAGATGAATGATGAGGTTGACCGTGCTATGGCGGGGGTGGCGAAATGAAAGATGATCAAACAAAATATAAGTATGAGGTAGTAGGTTGTGCGCAGATGTACATCGAAGACGGAATGTACACAATCGCTGAACTAGAACAGAAGTTAACTGACTTTAAGAAAGTATCAGCAGCTATGAGTAAACAACTTGAGCGGTCAATGCGTGAAATTAAAAAAATAAAAAAGGTAATGAAATGAACGATAACGATTCTTTTATGCTTGGTTACATCATTGGGATGCTGACCTGCTTTGTCATTTTAAAACTTCAGGGGGCGATATGAAACTTATTTTAAATATTGGCGGATTTGCGGTTATTTATCTTGGCGGAAATTCATTAGAGATTGGTGATTATGTAACTGTCATGGCGGGTGCGCTCTGCGTGTACGTTAGTGGAGTCTTGTCATCATGAACCCACTAAACCCTAACCAAATACTGCGTAACCTAGAAAACGGTTACTTCATGACGCATCAAGAGCAAACTGAAGCAGCTAACTACATTCGCAATTTGCAGAAAGACGTTACAACTTTAGCGGAAACGGTAATTTTGCAAGCTGAAGAACTTGCCGCAATGCGCCGTGATTTAAATATCGCAACAAGGATGAGCGATGGAAAATAAGTATACAAAAATCAGACAAATAAGTAGGGTAAAAGGAAACTAAATGTCAGACATACCAAAGTTCATACCTGTAAAAAGTTTAACAGTAGCAAAGATGTTGCAAAAAAACGGACAAGCTACAGCGAATATGTTAGTAAAGTTAACAGGCAAACCTATTAAGTCTGTGCTGTCCACGCTTAAGATATTGCATAATCGTAGCAAAATTCACATTGCTGCTTACGAAATCAATAAACAAGGGCAATCATCAAGAGTATGGGCTTGGGGCGATGGTGATGACGCAAGAGAACCTGTTACCGGAAGTAGAAAACAAAAGTTTGTACCTCGTCCTGACG
>CAIRCS010000041.1 GCA_903877115.1 uncultured Legionella sp. | reverse complement strand
TTGATCAAAAGTCAATGACAACGCTGGAGTTCGCAACCCTGAAACAGCAAGTTTGTGATAACATCTGCTCTGTTTAAAATATTTGGAGAATAATGTGGAATTTTGTGCTGAATTAACACTCTCAGGACTTAGGGTTGGGACATCCCCATCTCATTAAGCACTGCAACATTCTCTTGTAAATAACCGTTAGCACTAAGCTGAAAGACAAAGTTTATTGACAGCGCAATATTCAGCAACAGTCTCTTCATTGCCTTTGGTAGTTGACGAAGTCCACACACATTTATGGTTTGTGCAACTCTGGGCATCCGCACAAGATTGCTGATCCGTATAACTATCACATGTCTGCTGACAATTAGTACGGTCAGGGCAAGATCATGTGTGTCTATAAATGACTCAAATAGCCGACGTCCCGAGCTTTATGCGCGGGATCCAGAGATCTTGCTAAATTCCTAGATCCCGCGGACGAGCCGCGGGACGTAGTAAATTGGTCATTGGTTGCAGATTAAATTCTAATAGAGCATTTATTCAACACACATGCGGTTGCCCTGTTAGTACGGTGAGTCAAGTCCTACCTAAAACTAAACTTATAGGACTTAATCACCAATATTCAGTAATAGCGCTGGTACCCCAATATTCTTCAATCCGGCGCCTGATTGCAGGCGAGGTATGAGGGCGTTGTAAGAACGGTAGAACCGCATTTATCTTCCACTAATTTTGTTTCGCACTCAGGGCATTTTTTGCCAAAGTCTTACCCAAAGTCCAAATAGATGCCCCTACTTGATGTAAATCACCCATTGTCTGTTGCAATGCAGAAATAGTCCAATCTCGATCTTTCGCCGTTAAATTCAATGGCGGCAACAATTTGATAACATTCATCCCGTGACCTGCCACCTGAGATAAAAGTCGATGATTTTGCAACAAAGGGATAGCAATCATTTGGCTAAACAAGCCCTTCTGAGCAGCTTCCATGAAAGTCCAAGCTGCTTTCAGGCGCATGCTTTTAGGAGCGTGGAACTCTACAGCAATCATCATGCCTTTGCCGCGTGCTTCTTTTAAGAACTCAAACTGACTTTGGTTGGCGTTGATCGCGCGAATAATCTCTTCCCCCACCACAGCACTATTTGCGACTAATTGTTCTGTTTTGAGGACAGACAGCGTTGCCAAACCAGCAGCCATAGCAAGGTTATTTTTCGCAAAGGTAGAACCATGCACCACTGCCCTATCCATACGGCTAAACACGCTATCCATAATAGTTTGAGTCATAGCAACTCCCCCTATCGGTACAAATCCTCCAGATAACGCTTTGGCCATCAAAATCATATCCGGTTGAATGTTCCAATGCTCAATAGCCCAAAATTTACCCGTACGCCCTAGACCCGTTTGCACCTCATCGACCACCAACAAAGTACCGTATTGCTTACATAAGCGTTCTACTTCCGGCAAATAGCCCTCATCCGGCACTATCACCCCTTTGCCTTGAATAGGCTCAACAATGAATGCAGCCACATCTCGCTTGCACAGTGCCTGCTCCAAAGCCTCCAAAGAATTAAATGGAATGGAGACACAATCCGGCAAAAATGGACCAAACCCGTTGCGAAATATACTCTCTCCGCAAAGCGACAAAGCTCCTAAGGTCAAGCCATGATACCCGTTGTCACAATAAAGAATACGCGAACGTTTTGTGGTGTAACGCGCAAATTTGATAGCCGCCTCAACCGCTTCTGTCCCAGAATTACAAAAAAACATCCGCGTAAAATGCTCCGGCAGCGTGGCTAAAATTTCTTTGGCTAATAACCCACTCAACCATGACACATCCATTTGGACCAAATTAGGCAAATCAAGCGTCATAGTCTCATGCAAAGCTTGAATCACCGTAGGATGGTTACGCCCAATAGCAAATACGCCAAATCCGCTTAATAAATCTAAATATTCATTGTTATCTTGATCATACAAATACTGCCCAACCGCTTTTTGATAATTTTTATCATACCCAATCGTTCGCAATACCTTCACCATTTGGCGATTGAGATAACGTTCGTTCAAATCGTATTGGCACCCTTGATACTGAGCACGTAGATCTTTGATACTAAATGACATAATGTTCTCTATGCTCCATCTTTGATTGCAAAAGTCCCAATTGCGTAACGCGCTGTATCGTTTTTTGGGCCTGACTAAAATGTTTGGCAAATGCCAATAAAGTAAACAATAATGTTGGTTGCCGAAACAGGGTCCCTATCAGCTTAGGTAAAGAGACGGTAGGTAAGCAACAGTTCAATAATGATTGCGGCATATGCAAATCTATGCTGTCCAAAATCACACGAATAGCCAAAAAATTAATCTGACAACGGAGTGCTTCTTGGGCAATCAGAAAACTTTCCATATCTGCAACACCAGCCCGTGTTTTATGATATAACTGTTCTTTTTCCTCAAGACTAGTTAAAACATGGGCGGTATGCGCTAGACGTTTTTGAACAATATTGTGATCTTTTTTTAACCCAGCAATGAACGCCGTTTGTAAACTCTGGTGGCAGCGAATCGTTTGCGTATCCCATACCACCTCGTCCGGAATACACAGCGTCCCAGTTGTAAGCTGCGGCGCTAGCCCAACTGCCGTACCCAAGCTAATCAGGGTTGCAAATTGCCCAGACTCTGCATGACGTTTGATAAGCGGAAGCGCAGACTCTCCCATGCCCGTCACAATCAGCATCGCGTTGTCACTCAACGGATAGCTTTCACCAATGTGCATACGATGTGGAACGATGCGTTGGACTTCCATAGGCAATGCAACCAGGATCCCAAACATCGTCACATCTCACACTTCAGTATTATTCAGAAGATTGGGTAACTCAGGCGC
>CAIRCS010000040.1 GCA_903877115.1 uncultured Legionella sp. | reverse complement strand
GATGAAAAATAAAAATAAATCTAAGTGGGCCTGAGCTTACACCATTTTTTTAACTCTTGCTTTGCTCTATTTCCGTAAAAACGTGTAAGAAAGATCTTGAAATGGTTTGATCTTTTGGTTATTCACATTGAGATCTGCTGGTACTTCAGCAATAGTTTCAAATAAAAATTGATTCAACCAATCGTACCGAACAGTTCGATTATATTGTTCAATATAAGCATTTTGCTGTGGATTTCCTGGTTGAATAAAAACCAACTGTATATGGTTTTTATCAGCCCAGTTTTCTAACAATTTACTGATATACTCCGGACCATTATCGCAACAGTTCTGCAGCAAAAATTGGCGCCGCGGATTCATTGGCTTAAATTCGTTGCAAATATCAGGTGCAAAAGTCTATTCTTTTGCGGTATAATTTGCAATACAAATAGCAAGGAATTGAAATATGAAAATTGGTTATGCTCGAGTTTCAACTGCTGATCAAAATTTAGACTTACAATTAGCCGCACTTAAAGAAGCAGGATGCGGCCGAATTTTTCAAGAAAAAATTTCTGGAGCAAAAATTGACCGACCAGAGTTACAACGATTATTGGATCAACTTCGTCCTGATGACATTGTTGTTGTATGGAAATTAGACCGACTAGCTCGCTCTACACAAAATTTGTTAGAGTTAGCGGAACGAATAAAATCAGCGGAAGCATCATTTTGTTCACTGTCTGAACCATGGGCAGATACGAGCTCTCCATCAGGAAAAATGATCATGACAGTATTTGCTGGCATTGCTGAATTTGAACGGGATTTGATTCGTGAACGTACTGGTGCTGGTCGATTAGAGGCTAAAAAACGTGGTGTTCGATTTGGACGACCTGAAAAAATGAATGATGAGCAAAAGTTATTGGCTAAGCGTCTATTGCAAGAAGATAAATCTGTGAATGAAATTGCGAAAACATTTAATGTTCACAAAGCAACAATTTATCGTTTGCAAGATTGTTAAATCTTGTAACAAAAAATAAAACACAACAAAGGAGTTAACAATGGCACTTAGTGAAGAGGCAATGACTTTTTTGGAAGAGCACATTCCCGAACTAGCGGATGTAGCATTTAAGCAAGCTTATTGGGCAACTCTTGCATCAGGCTGCAGTGTGCTTGTCAGTGAAAATGGGGACTTAGTAGAGGTATTTCCTGATGGAAAGCATAAATTCATTAAACATTTACCGCCAGCAACACCTGTGATTCGTGGACAAAAATTGGAAAGACATCTATGAGGCAAGAGATTCTTCGATTACGGATGTTTGCAGGTCCGAATGGTTCAGGTAAAAGCACATTTAAATCCATCATCCGTCCAGAATTACTTGGAATATATATCAATCCTGATGAAATAGAGAAAGAGATTCAGAAATATGATTTTCTAGACCTAGAAAGTTACCGAGTAAATTCTACAGAAAAAGAAGTCCTAGATTTTTTCACCAACTCACCGCTTCTAAAAACTGTTGATTTATTAGATGAGGCAGATAGCTTACGTTTTAATGACGGCAAGTTGAGTTTTTTCAATGTGGAAGTAAACGCGTATTTTGCTTCAGTTGCAGCAGATTTTATCCGCCATAAACTCATTGAGCACTCAAAATCTTTTACATTTGAGACTGTGATGTCTTTTACGGATAAGGTTGAATTTCTCCGAAAGGCACAATCAAGAGGCTATCGAACCTACTTATACTATGTGGCTACAGAAGACCCAGTTATCAATATTTCACGCGTTCGATATAGGGTAAAAATGGGCGGTCATTCCGTTCCAGAGGATAAGATTGTAAGCCGCTATCAACGCTCTCTTGATTTGTTAATAGAAGCTATCCAGTTCACTAATCGCGCTTATATTTTTGACAACTCAACTCATGAGCATATCTGGTTAGCAGAGATTACCAATGGCCACTTGCTGGAAATGAAGACGGATCAAGTACCCGCATGGCTGAAGAAGGCATTGGGAAGTAAATTCAATATAGGAAATGCATGATGGTGTACAGCATGGGGAGTCAAGAGCGCCAAGATCGATTTAAACTCCTTAAGTCGGTTGGCTGTTCCATTGCTCCCCAAGCCCGAATTAGCGGTAGGGGATATTTAGGGCGTTGGGCGACATGGACAACAGAAATTGATGGATTTGGGGATCCATACCGCGTTTGATTTGATTCATTGAGATACTCATGCGCTGAAGACGCATTTTAATCTGTGTTTGCAGCCTACGGTTGCTGAGCTGCAGGGGCAAGCATGTCTGGATTTGGTTGTGCTAGAGAAAAGCAAATCGATTTTGTCATCGCGTTCTTTTGGATCGATTCAAACGACGTATCCAGCATTACGCGAAGCTGTGAGTTATCATAGTGGTATCGTATGGGAAAAATTACGCCATCAACACCTCAAGGTCAAGCGTTTGTCTGTGTTTGTTTATACCAGTCCTTACCGAGAAACCAATACGGTCAGTATGAAATTACCTCTGAGTACAGATGACATCCGGATTATCACACGCTATGCGGAGTTTTGTTTAAGAAAATTGTATCAGTCTGGGATCAGCTATAAAAAATGCGGGGTATTACTGACGGACTTAGAGGATAAACAAGTTCTGCAATATGATTTGTTTACAGAGATGTCTGAAGCAACCTTGATCCAGAATGAAAAAACCATGCAAATCATTGAAAAAATCAATCATAAATACCAAAGCAAAACGCTTTATTTGGCAGCAGAAGGGGTCACAAAGAAATGCTCTATGAAAAGAAACCGTATGACGCCTTGCTACACCACAAAATGGGCAGATTTAGCGCTTGTGTATGCGAAGTGAGTACATGGTTGGATATTTTCGAGACCCAACGAGAAAGCATCCGCGGGGTTGCTTTGAAGTAGGTTGAGCCTGGGTTCAACTTACTTTTGACTTGGTCGGAGTAGATCATTGCATTTTATTTTCAAGTCTTGTAGATTACATGTCACATCTACATTAAGGATAATACGATGCCAAAACCCATGTCTTGTTTGCATGCCATGCATGCCAGTGTTTTACTCTGTTTGTCAGTCGGCGCTTATGCCACAAACCTTCCGACCAAAACATTAGCGCTGTTTAATAATTCGCAAGCAACTATTTATCCGGTGATTGAAGCGCCTATTTTGCCGATTGATCCCTGGATGCAAGCTTTGTTTCAAGTGACGGATCTTGCGTATAATCCTTATCCAACCACCCGAATGTATCGGGCTTATCTGAATCCTACCACAGGAGGTATCCCTCCCGGTGGTTCTGCGACGGTAACGGTGCCATTTTATTCGAGTTTGACGCAAAATCCTTCTGGCGGCTCGAGCAATGATCAATATGTGGACTGGTGGAATGGTATGCGCGTTTATCTCTATGATAATGCAGCAGCTTTGAAGCGCGTCTACAATATAGACGTGCAGCATCCTGTTACTTTGTACTCAAATGGATTGGCTTGTGAGTCTGGTTCGGTTTGCAAGGGTACGTTACCTGTTTATGCCTCCAATGTAGGGATCCCTCTGAATGATCCTTACCAATTGACGGAATATACGTTTGCCAATGTCATTACTAGCACTGCTGTACCATATCCTATTGATACCCATTACGTTGATTATGATCTTTCTTATGTTGATCAAGTTTATTTACCGGTTGCCATGGAGCCAGCTGGCAATCAGCAAGTGGGCTACACCGGGACCACGATGGATCTCATAGCATTTAGAAACATATTGAATCAATATATCAATACTTATCAGTGGCCGATTTATACGCAAAACCCTGTTTATCCGTCTCCTAGGGTCCCGGGCGCTTACAATGTGCTGATTGGGAATCAGTCTTTGACGCAACCAGCTGCCAGTAATCTAACGCAGGCGTTTATTGATAATTGGAATAGCTGTATCAGCGATGAGACCAACCCCAGATATGCTGATTGCGCACACGTGAATGCCTTATTTCAAGCTAATTATAGCAACTATAAAACAGTATGTGGGGATACCTCGGCACTGTCTACTGCGCATCTACTCCAAAATGTATATGGTTGGGTGTCATTTGCTTGTGCCGGTCAAGCGAATCCATTGCAGAACACGCCCAATCTGCCTGTCGGAGAAAGTTATGCTACCTCTGTTGCGTCCTATCACAGTTTAGAATACTCTGGCGCGTTCAACGAATATGTCCAACTCATTCATTCGACATCTCAGCTTAACATGAGTGCTTACGCTTATTCGATCGATGATGCGGTAGGGAATATGAATCAGCCCGGTACGGGTGTTGTGATAGCGATTGGCGGCTCTACGGGCTTGCCTAATGGCCAACCTTATGTGAAAGACCAAATTGCTAATATTAACCCAGGTATGCCTGCTCCAGGGTCCGCTGCTCCTTATTTTTCTGCTTACGGGATTTGCTCTGCTAGTGCAAGCAATCCTCTCGCTAAAAATAGGTCTTTTCAAGTGCAAGCTGTTACGTACCCTTGTGAAATCAGTTTAGAAGATTCTAATCAAAAGCAATATCACTTCATCTTAACTGCAGCGCCACCCTACTTGAGTTCAAAGCAAACTAGTTATGTGAAATGTGAGTCAGGCGACAATTGGTGTACTGGTATTGTAGTGGATTACCAAACAAAACAGGATATCAATCTACCCGCACCGCCTCAGAGTTGAAAATTGGTCCGACTGTAGGGTCGGTTGATAATTCATCTCTCGAAGCCCTACGTCCCGCCGGACAAGCGGGGGGATGTGCCGTACTTTGAGAGGAATAGTTAACAAACTCTAACAAAGAATGTGGATCTGCAATCAACGCTTCTTTCTTTGCACGAGATAGTTTTTTGATTTGACGTTCTATTTGCATGGCCAACGCTTTGCTGCCTTGTATTTCCCAACATTGCAGCATGGCGATGGGTTTAAAGCTACGCGTGTATTTACATTTGCCCGTGCCAGAAAGATGGGACTGGTAGCGTTTGGTAGGGTTATTCGTATAGCCTGTATAATAAGTCTGGTTACTGCACAGCAAGATATAAACCCAAAAACATTGATCGGCCATGATTAACCACGCCTACTAGGTGATGGTGTTTCAAGATCAGGATTGCTTGTAGGGGCCTGCTCGGGCAGCTTCCGGGTTGCTTGGGGTTTTTTAGCTTGTAATTTTATAACGGGCATGATCAGAGATTGATTTTCTTTGATTTGTGATGTTATTTCTTTTAGATCATGGCAGCGATGTTTATCTATGTTAGGATAAAGGGGTTCTTTGCAGGAAGGTCCGGAATTTCCCAGGACACCCCTACAACCCTTTGCCAGTGTAGGCTGCAGCCAATAAATCAATTATTTCTATAAAAATCTTATGGGGCCAAATTTT
>CAIRCS010000039.1 GCA_903877115.1 uncultured Legionella sp. | reverse complement strand
GAATCGTTATATTACGAGTTTGTTCTTATTTATCAATTGAATGAGCAATTAAATTGGCTCAGTTGTAATTTGACCATCTCCTGGATGCCGCGGACAAGCCGCGGCACGTAGGCGTCGGGGATGAATTGTAAACAGGCCCTAGTCTTGAGCCTCTTTAATCACATCGAAAGCTTGTTCCGCACGGTCTTTATTTAAGGGGTTTTTGTCAGGGTAAAACTTAAGGGCCAAGCGTTTATAATTTTTTTTAATCTGCTCCTCAGTATATTTTATCTCCAATGGGCGGTCATTCGGTGAAAGATAAACAACTTCAGGTAGTTCAAACAATGCTTGAGGACTTAAGTTCTTTGTTCTCCAGGCAATGATGGTGTCGCATTGTTCTTGAAAAGATGCTTGATTTTGCAAAATGACAATCCAATCTTGTGGTTTATTAATTGCGCATAATTTATATTAAAAAACCAATTAAAGCAAGTTAACGAAGAATGCCTCTGTATCGGTTTGCGCATCCGTAATGCCATTAAAAATTATTTTTTATAAATATGGATTTTTTCCAACCGGTGCGGTATGGTGAGGATGCTGGGCTATGTCTAGCCAATTCATTATGCTAATTAAGGATGTATCATGAGACGGACTTTAATACCTTTTATGTTTGTGCTGACCCCCATTTCTTCGCTTGCTGCGTCTACCGATTATATGATGGACTACTATAGCGGCAACTACTATAAAGCAAGTAAAGCGCTGCAAGAACTAGCTGGTCATCATGATAAGCAAGCTCTGTTTTATCTTGGGAAAATGTATATCAATGGATCTAGCGTTGTGCAAAAGCAACAGGAAGGTTTGAAGCTGATTCAAGAATCTGGGCGTTTGGGATATGAGCCTGCGCAAATTTACATGGCCAAGTATTTTTTGAATGTTAAGAGCGGTGTTCCACAAGCTTTGAGTTGGTATAAACTCGCGGCAGAGCAAGGTAATATGGAAGCGCAAGTTTTTTGCGGTATGGCTTTCTTAAATGGTTATGGAACCCCCAAAGCTGAAGATCAGGCCAGGCACTGGTTCGAAAAAGCAGCACAAGGCAATAATGCCAATGCGCAATATGAATTAGCCATCTTAGATTTAAAAAGCGGCGATCGTCTGAAAACGGAAGAAGGTGTGAAATGGTTGGAAAAATCAGCCTCCAGCGGTCATCTCAAAGCGCGCTATAAATTAGGTAAAATTTATTACGAAGGTGAGTTAGTCGCGCAAGACAATGCGCAGGCGATGCATTGGCTGGAGTTGGCAGCGACTGATTCCAACTCTACGATGAATAAACAAGACAATGAAAAAGCTAAATTAGCTTTAGGTTTGATGTACCTCTCTGCCAATACGTCTGCGGCTAATGTGAATAAAGCGGTTACTTGGCTAACGGAAGCAGCGAATGCCGGTGATGTGGAAGCGCAGTATCGTTTGGGGTATTTGAATGAAGGTAATCTCGGTCGTCATGCTGATTTGTCTTTGGCTAAGCTTTGGTATACCAAAGCAGCAGAGCAAAATTATACGAAAGCGCAACATGCTCTGGCTGAAATGTATTTGAAAGACGCTTCTGTTGCAGATAATTACAATCAAGCGGTTCATTGGTTAAAGAAAGCGAGTGACAATGGCGATGTTTTAGCAACTGAACAATTAAAATCACTGGTCAGTGATAAACGTCAAGTCTATTTTGACGCGACAGATATGGCGATGACTACGCCTAAATTAGGCGGCATTACCAAAGCGGATGTTTTTAATACCGTTTATCATTTAGAGAATCCAAAAAATCAGTCTCTTAAGCAATTGTTGACTTGGGATGATGATGATCGCGATCTTAGAAAAACTGTGAATTCAAATGTGTATGTTTACCATTTGACGAAAGATGAAAATGATTCAGTGAAAACGCCAGCCAATTTCAATATTATTTTGAAAGAAGCGGTGCACGGGTCTGCGAAAGCACAATTTAAAGTTGCGCAAATGTATGAAGAAGGGAATGGTGTTGCTCGCGACAAAAAAATTGCAGCTGAATGGTATCGTAGTGCGGCAAAGCAAGATTTTGCAAAAGCAAAATACAATTTGGCTTTGATGTATTTGGATGGTGCTGGTGTAAAACAAAATACGAAAGAAGGGTTGCAATGGCTGAACGCTGCCGCAACGTCTCGCGATGGGTATGCTCAGTATTTATTAGGAACTTGTTACGAATATGGGTTGCGGACTTTGCCCAAAGACAGAGCGAAAGCTGAACAATTTTATGTTGCAGCGGCTGAGCAAGACATTGCAGATGCACAATTTAGTCTTGCGCAATTATATGCACAAGATGTTGGTAACCAAGCTGATCCGACAGCGAAATCTGAATTGAATTCTAAAATTATTCAGTTGTATCAAAAAGCAGCGTTGCAAGATCATGTCGGTGCTCAAGAACTGTTGGCTAGTTACTACCTCCTTAATACACAAAATCATGAAGTATTGGCCCGAGCATTCCGTACTGCTAAACAGGCGGCAGAACGTGGAAGTGTCAAAGCGAGTTTGATTGTAGCGCTCATGCTAAATCGTGGTATTGGGGTACAAGCCAACGCTGCAGAATCGATTGATTGGTATGAAAAAGCTGCGGAAGGAAAATCCGCAATCGCTGAGTATATTTTGGGAACGTATTTTTATCAGGGCACTGGCGTTGGTCAAGATACCAAAGGTGGTATTCGTTTGTTAGAAGCTTCGGCGCAACAAGGCTATCCTTTGGCTCAATATAATTACGCAGTGTTACTTCAAATGAATCAAGGTAAAGGTGGGAATGTATCGCCGATTGCTTTGATTGAAAAATCTGCTGCGCAAGCAAATGTGAAAGCCAAATTGTTCCTGGCCGATTATTATATTACGCGGGGCCAATCCAATGAGAAAATTGGAGAAGCGGTGCAATTGTATGAAAAAGCAGCAGGAAAAGGGGATGCTTCTGCACAACTTAAGATTGCTTATTTATATGAAAAAGGGATTGGAGTTGCTAAATCTGAAGAAATTGCCAAATCTTGGTATGAGAAAGCCGCAGCCCAATCTAATCCGTTGGCGATTTACTCTTTAGGTAATATGTATCAACTGGGTATCGGAGTGCCGCGTGACATCAACATGGCGATCAATTTATATAATCATGCTTCAGAATTAGGATGTGTGCCTGCAATGACTGCGTTGGCCTTCATTTATGAGTTTGATGATGAGGTGCGTAGGGATTTGCCGAAAGCTGAAGCGTTATATATGGCAGCTGCCAAGCAGGGTTCTGCAATTGCTGCTAACAATCTTGGATTGATGTATCAGTATGGCAAAGGCGTAAAAGCCGACAAAGAAAGCGCGTTCAATTGGTATATGATTTCTGCTAAAGAAGGCATGTCTGACGCACAATATGCGATTGCTTGCATGTATCAAAATGGTAAGGGTGTTCAAAAATCTACTGATCAGGCTGTTCATTGGTATGAAAAAGCAGCACAAAACGGTAATGTTTACGCGCAGTACGAAATGGGCTTATTTAATGAAACTGGAATTGGAATGCCAATTAATAATGCTCAAGCCTTTAAATATTATAAATTAGCTGTGGATAATGGTTATGCTGGTGCAACGGGTCAAATGCGGGGCGAAATTGCATTAGCGCGCTTGTATGATGCAGGTTTGGGTGTTCCTGTTAATAAAGAACGGGCAGGGTACTATTATCAATTGGCTGCCAATTCCGGGAATTTGTTTGCTAAAAACAAATTGGCAGAGAAATTCGAACATGGTGATGGTGTTCAGCAGAATTTACCCAAAGCATTGGAGCTGTACCAAGAAGTTGCTGATCAAGGAAATGCCAATGTTCAATATAAACTGGGGTCTTATTACCTAAATGGAAATATGGTACCTAAAAACACCAAAACAGCTATGCATTGGTTAGAGAAAGCAGTTGCGGCGAATAATGAAAAAGCAGAATATACGCTGGCTCAATTGTATTTGAATGGTAAAGAAGTCTCTAAAGACGAGCGTAGAGCGGCGCAACTGCTAGAAAAAGCTGCGCAACAAGGGAATATGGCTGCGCAATACACCCTTGCTGAAATGTATTCTAGAGGTCAAGGTGTGGCAATTGACTATAGTAAATCAGCATTCTGGCATAGCAAAGCGGCACTGGGCGGCAATAGTAAATCGCAGTCTAAACTGGCTATGATGTATGATACTGGAATCGGGGTGAATCAAGACGCTCAAGAAGCTTTTAAATGGTATCAAAAATCAGCGGAAAAAGGAGACGCAGACTCTCAATATCATCTTGGTTTGATGTATTTCAATGGTACCGGTACTACGCTAGATTACTCTAAAGCGTTCTATTGGCTGAACTCCGCTTTCCAGAAAGGTAATACGTCGGCAAGAACTCAGTTGGCAATCATGTATAAAAATGGCTATGGTGTAGAAAAGGATGTCACCAAAGCGTATGATCTGTTTGCTACTGAAGCGCCAAATAAATCATCGTAAACTCTTTTCTCAGTGCTCTTCCTGGTGTTTTTATCTAGGGAGAGCTCTTGAATTGTATTTGTATGCGGTTGTTTCTCATTAATCATAACGTGTCTGGAGCATTTGATGTATCAAGACTTTTATAATTTGACTGAATTCCCTTTCAACCAATATCCCAATATTGATTATTATTATCAACTTGAGCATCATCAAAAATCGTTGGATGTGCTGTTGGTTGGGTTGCAAGTAAACGATGGTATTATTAAAATTACTGGCCAACCTGGCACTGGAAAAAGTTTACTTTGTCGTTTGTTTATTGAAAGGATCGCTGACCAAGACTATCCAGTCTATGTGATGAATCCGTATTTTACTTATCCAGAGTTGTTAGAGTTGATTGCAAGCAAATTGAAGGTTTCCTATGAACCTGATACGCAGCCTGCGCAATTATTACAGCTTATTCATGCTAAAACATTGAAGCTGAAAAAGAAGTCTAAGCGGCTGGTATTGTTGTTTGATGAGGCGCAATATCTGAGTAAAGAAAATCTTGAAACCATTCAAATTTTGGGGAATTTAGATTGTGAAGGTGAAAAACTCTGCCAGATTGTTTTGATTGGTGGCTTAGATTTAGATGACAAGTTGCGTTCCTCTAGTCATCTTCTGCAGCGAGTTTCATTTTCATATACATTGTTACCGATTAAACAAAAAGATTTGAATAATTACATTTTTCATCGGTTGTCTAAAGCAACTGTCACGGGAAAGAAACACGGTATTACCATTACACCCAATGCGAGTCGATTGTTATACAAAAAAACGCAAGGGATACCGCGGTTGATTAATATTGTCTGTCATAAGGCTTTAATGTTGGCATATAGTCGTGCTGAACATCAATTGACGAAAGAATTGATTTCAAAAGCTATTGTTGATACTGAGTACACCAAGACATCCCAGTTTTGGCAGAATTTATTAGGCGGTTTTAAGTCTAGAGCGCGTGGTTTTTTGAGCGTATTGAAACAAGATCACGGTGAGTAAATATTAAGAGGGAAGATTATGAGCGTTATTAATGAAACATTGGATAATTTGAAGCAAACTAAAAAGCGTGCTTCAGGATCTTTGAATCCTTCTTCAAGTGTTTATTGTGAGAAAGTATTAAAGTCTGAAAAAAGTACGCTTGCGAAGAAAGCTTATATCATTCCCATTAGCTTTGCTATGTTAGTTGGTTTGCTTTTTTATATTTCACAAATATTTTTTGCGTATACACCACATAAACACGAAAAGAATACATATAGTCGTTCTACTACAACGTCTTGGTTCAAAGCCAATCTTCAAAAAATCTCTAAACCAGCTTTGGCGACTGCAAAAATTACTCGTAAAACCGAGATCTCACAGAACTTTGATGCTAAAAACATGTATTATAATGCGATGGCTTTACTTAATGAAGGGAAAGATCAGCAGGCATTGCAAAGCTTACAGAAAATCGTTGCACAATACCCTGATTTTGTCCCCGCACAAAAGGTGTATGCTACGTTGTTGTCATCACAGTAACAAAGTAATCACTATCTAATCCTAGTAACCTCAGGTACGTCATTCAGAGCGTAGCGAAGGATCTCAGATTGTGCACAAATCAGAAGATCCTTCGCGCAAAAAGACTGTGCTCTGGATGATGTGTATTCTGTCGGTTCAGCGAACACGCCAAGCTTATCCCCCCATAAAGCACTAGAAAAGTATGGATATCACCAATAGTTCTGCCAACCAATAGTGCCTATTATTATAGTTGTGCGCGAGTATCAGCGCATTACCCTAATAGGAGAGAAAAATGAGAAAACTAATGGGTTCCTTGATTTCTATTGCTGTATTATCGTGTTAGATTAGTCCAATTGCATTGGCAGTAACCAAGCACGTTACAAAGATTACTGTAAATTGCCCCGATATATCAAAAAAACGAAAGATAAACTCACAAATTATGGTACTTACATAGCCGGATTTGGAACTGAAAGAGTGAACAGTGATGCGCCTTCACATCCTCTTTTTCAAGCTCCTATAAATCCAGGAGAAATCCCCTTTGATCTTAAAGCAGCTGGGTACGATGGGACAAGTGTAAAATATAATCCAACTACTGGTATCGTTACTTGTTACTTCCAAAGCAGCCTTGGATTTGATTCATTTTCTGTTAACACGACGCTTTTAAATGCGCGAGCTGGTGTTACAGTTGGTTCCGGAGATGAAGAAATTAAGATTAAAGTTCCTGTTGGTTCTCCGTAGCTTTTATGCGCGTAATATCGCTCGGGTAGCATTATGTCAATGTCGATAATAAGCCCCGAGTTGTCATTAAGTTAAAAGCTTCACCTGCTGTCTATGACCCGCGGCTTGTCTGCGGGATCTAGCGTATTCTATGGTTGAGGCGCTGAATTCCTCGGATGAGTCGTGGTAATAGGCAAAAATAAAAAACTAAAAATCCACATCGTCGTGCCACTAGACTCGGGCCCGAAACGGTTGGATTTTCCGTTTAAGAAAATATATGGGTGGCCGTATCTAACATACTGCACGATGAAAACCCAGGCAATTAATTCTGCAAATTTATAAAAATAGGCCGATCGGAATACCTGGTGGTTACAGTCTATAACAAATTTATATCAACAGTCCGTCGTATAATATTTTAATGAATACGAACAATTATTTTTAAGCGGTGGCACTCTCAGCCATTTCTTCTGTTTCAGCTACTGAAACATTGATGGCATGTAGTCCTCGACCCCCTTTTTGTAATTCAAAGGTTACGGTCTGACCTGCAACCAACGTTTTGTATCCCGTGCCGTTAATTGCCGAGAAATGAACAAAAATATCTTCGCCTGTTCCTTCCAACATAACGAAGCCCCACCCTTTGGTATTGTTAAACCACTTCACTTCACCTTTTGCCATTTGCATGCTCCTTGTGCGGTTAAATGATCAATCGTTCCCTCAATCTGAAAAAATATGTAATGTAATTAAAAATTATGTGATCTTAAAAATAACCTCTACATACAACATAACCGAAGATCACTTTCATGCTCAATACTTTTTTATGAAATTACTTATTTATCTTCAGTTTTTGTTGGAATCTCAGACAGTTTGACATTAATATCGCGTTGAGGATGCGCTATTTTAATGTGGTGCTCACGAAATAGGCGATCAATAGTAAAATTGACATCAGAACGTACGATTGATTTTTTATTACCATCTTTAATTAAAAACCAGACTTGAAAAATCATGCCCGAATCGCCAAAACTTTGAAATAAAACGTTCGCTTTTGAGCGCGGGGTTTTAATGATTTCATCGTGCTCAGAGACTGCTTGTAAAAGTAATTTTTGTACTAAAATAGGATCGCTGTCATACATAACGCCGACTTCACAAGAAATAGAAAGATATCGATCGGTATACATATAGTTAATGACCGCCTTAGTGATCAAATCGGAGTTAGGAATGATGATATCTTCGCGTGCATTAGTGGTAATGTGTGTAGAGCGGATCCGAATTTTTTTGACCCAGCCTTCTATATTATCAATATTAATGTGATCACCTGATTTGATGGGTTTTTCAATCAATAAAATAATACCTGATACAAAATTATTGACGATGCTTTGTAAGCCCATACCGATTCCCACAGACAACGCACCTGCGACAATGGCCAGTCCAGTGAAATCTATTCCGGAAACGAGTAAAGCGGCTACCAGAGCACATGTGAAGCCGATATAAATCAAAATAGAGGCGACAGCGACTTGGGCTTCTTCTTCCTCTTCAAACTGCACGTGTTGGCTGAATTTGGTTGCAATACTGCGGAAAGTTAAATACAGAACGCAGAAAATTAGAATTCCGGCCACAATACGGGTTGGGTAGAACGTAAAACTGGCGAAATGGATCCCGTTGAGCAATTGCGAATAAGCAGTGTTGAGGTAATAGGTGCCATATCCCCAGGCTTGTCCAATCAAATAGATTCCAATGCTGAATATAATAATTTGAGTGGTGATTTTTAAAATAATAAACTCGATGACCGTCTGATTCGATTTATAACCCAGGGCACCGATAATATAGCGGTAAATCGGGCTGGGATAAGCGCATAATAAATATATTTTTTGAATGGCAGAGACCAGTAAGAATAAGCTAAATAAAATGGCACAGGTTGTAATACTGGCATACATGAGATGAATGGCCATTTGATGATAACCTAAAATATTCAGAATGCCACAGGCCACAAATAATGAAGCGATTGCTCGTTGGAGAATTTTTTGATGGGTTCGTATAAAGTAAATGTGGCGGTGGGTATGACCAAAATAATAAACAAAACCCACAATAGTGATGACGACGGTTGAGAGAAAAATAATTTGCGCTAATTGCCATATAATATCACTGACAGTTAGGGTTTGGACGATGGTTGTTCCAATTTGTGAAATAGAGTAATACGTGAGTAAAAAAATCAATAAATTTTTAAAAAAACAGCAATCCAGTGAGTACCAATAAAAAGCGGCAGAAACAATTTTACTTTTAAAAAGCATATTAATGAATGCCAGTGCCCAGAAGTAAGTGCAGCCTACAACCAGCAGATAAATGGTTAACGTAGTAGTGTTATTTTGCGTCGAGACGGTATTAATCCAATATAGACTTAAACAACTTATGATTAAGCATGCAAACAATAGTAGACCATCCCACATTCCAATCTGTCTGACTCGCAACAATCGCTGGGTCAAGGCATGCGATTTGATTTTCTTGATGACAACGATACTGGTTACGATACACAGCATGGTGATAATACATAACGTGTTGAATAGTGTCTTGGTTATAACTGGAGGCTGTGCGAAGATTGGGAAAGTCATGGTGGTTTGGTTGTCATCCTTTTGTAAATGATCCAATAATGACAACAAAGGCAAACCGCGAGTGAGTACTTGCTGTTGTTTGATTTTCGTGATCGCAGTTTGATAAGTGGTGATGGCCTCTTGAGCTCGAATCGTAAAGAGACGGTATTGAGCCATTTGGTCCGAAATGTTTTTTTGTTCTTGTTTTAAATACACCAAATCGGCGCCTGCTTTTTCATGTTCTTTGCTAGGCTCTATAGCGTTAGGTGCTTTGTCCTCTTCTTTGGTCGTTTCTGCCTCTTTGATTAAATTATCCAGGCCATTCAGTTTTTTTTGATAGAAATTGATGCTGATTTTAGCATTATCAATCAGATTATTCAGAGTAGTGATGGCTGCCTCTAAATGTTCGACATTGAGATTCTCGACTGAAAGCTGAAGATTGAGCTGGTCGAAGGTTTTGTTGGCCTGTTTTAGATTAAACTTTGGTTGATTAGTATCCAATGAAGCCACAGGTTGAGCTATGGGTTGAGCATAGGAAGAAATGCTTACAAATAAAATCAGGATCTTTATGAGTCCAGACACAAAAAAAAGAGGATATTGTCTATTGATTTTAAGCATAAATTCTCCAAACCGCGGTACGTTCTTCACAATAGTATATACTTACAGTGAGACTTGAATAGGGATCATAGTATGTCGGCACCAATGGCCTTAGCAAATAATTTTTTAGTAGCCCTGCCATCAGTGAATGATATTATATTTTCACAGGCACTGATTTATATTTGTGAGCATCATGAGCGCGGAACGGTGGGAATGATTGTGAATCGCCCAACGGGGCATCCTGCAAGTTTAATGTTTGAACAACTAGGCATCAGTACGCAGATGGCTACTGATCACCATATTCCATTGTTATTTGGTGGGCCAATTCAAGCCGACCGAGGATTTGTCATGCATCGTCCGACGGGTCATTGGCAGTCTAGTTTGTCTTTGGTTCCTGATGAAGTGACTATTACTACTTCGAATGATATTATTCGAGCGATTGCCGATGGGACGGGTCCTAAAGATCTGCTTATTGTTATGGGATATGTGGGTTGGGAGAACGGTGAATTGGAACGTGAAATTGTCAAACAAAATGCGTGGATAGTTTGTCCTTATAAATCAGAACTATTATATGAAGTACCTTATGCAGAACGCTGGAAAGCGGCTGCGCAGACTTTAGGAGTAAATATGGATAATTTAACAGGTTTAGGTCATGCCTGAAGGATTATACATTGGATTTGATTTTGGATATAAACGTATTGGGGTTGCGGTAGGGCAGTCCCTAACCAAAAGCGCGTCTCCCTTAACAACCTTGGCTGCTAAATCTGGTGTGCCTACTTGGCCTGAAATCGCAGCATTGATCAAAAAATGGCGTCCTTCTGGTTTGATTGTGGGATTGCCAACCAAAATTGATGGGCAGGAGCAATATACAACGCAAGCAGCGCGCAATTTTGCAAAACAATTGATAGATCGTTTCGCATTGCCGGTGCATCTGGTGGACGAGCGTTTGACGACAGTTGCTGCACGTACAGAGTTGTACACACAGGGTGGTTATCGTAAAATACAACAGTCGCAGGTGGATTGTGTGGCCGCTTGTATCATTCTAGAGCAGTGGTTGCAGGATCTATAAATGAAACATTTGCTAGAAATCAGTCAATTATCATATGAAGACTGTCAGCGGTTGTTAAACCGTGCAGTTTATTTCAAATCTCAACGCCAATACCCACAACTATCCGGGCTCAGTTTGGCGAATTTATTTTATGAACCTTCAACCCGAACGCGGATCAGTTTCGAGATGGCAGCCAAGAATTTAGGGATCCGTGTCGTGAATATGGATTTTGCTCAATCATCTGAAACCAAAGGTGAGACGATTGAAGATACGTTGCAAACTTTGCATGCAATGGGGATTCAGTTGTTTGTAATGCGCCATAAGCAAAATGGGTTACCGCAATTAATGTCTGATGCGTGTTCGTCGGCCATGCATATCATCAATGCGGGGGATGGTACGCATGAGCATCCCAGTCAAGCTTTGTTAGATATGATGACGATTATGCAATATATGCCGCAGCTTGAAAAATTAAAAATAGCCATTGTGGGTGATGTTTTGCATTCGAGAGTGGCCAATTCCTTGCAAAGTCTGTGTGCTTTGATGAAAGTGAGAGAGTTGGTTCTGGTTGCGCCAGAAATTTGGCATTCGACTGTAAGATCATCCTATGGTTCCATCACGTCCTCTTTGCGTCAGGGGTTGCAAGATGCGGATGTAGTTATTGCATTGCGCGTACAAAAAGAACGTTTGCAAATTAACGAAACTATGGATTTGGCTGCTTATCATAGTGAGTATGCGATCACTCAAACCAGTTTGGCTTGGGCAAAACCGGACGCAATTGTATTACATCCTGGGCCGTTGAATCGTGGGATTGAAATAGACAGTGGTGTGGCAGATGGGCCACGCTCGCGTATTTTGGAACAAGTCAAAAATGGAGTGTTTATACGGATGGCAATTCTAGAAGCTTTGAATGGTTAAGATTGCGTAGAAAAACAAGCTTTAAAAGCCAATGCTTGTTGGAGATCGCTGCGTTCAATGTTTGGGGCATGGCGAATATCTGCTATGGTTCTTGCGACCTTGAGAAGGCGGTAATAAGAGCGTGCTGATAATTTGAGTTGACTCAATGTGGTATGAAGAAATTGTTGTTCTGACTCAGATAATGCGCAAAATTGGTTGCAATTTGCAGTGTTTAAAACTGCGTTAATACAGCCTTGTCGTTGGATTTGTAGTGCGCGGACTTTGGCTATCTCTGTTCGCAATAGAGGGCTTTCTTTGGGCTGAGATGCGGGGGCTGAGATCAAGGTTTCTAATGGGAGCGTGGGTACATTAATATGTAAATCAATCCTATCTAAAAATGGCCCTGACAGTTTGTGGTGATAACGACGGATAACATCCTGGGTACAAAAGCACTCGGCATGCGGATTGCCTAATTGGCCACAAGGGCAAGGATTCATAGCTGCTATCAATTGAAATTGAGCAGGAAATTCAATTTGAATGGCAGCGCGTGAAATGCAAATATGTCCTGATTCTAGCGGTTCACGTAAGGTTTCTAGGACTTTACGTTGAAATTCGGGTAATTCATCCAAAAATAATACGCCATGATGAGCCAAAGAAATCTCTCCCGGTTTGGGTGGATTCCCCCCTCCGACTAATGCTATAGAGGATGCACTGTGGTGTGGTGCCCGAAATGCCGGACGCTGCCAATTTTCCGCTTCGGTAATTCGGCCATAGACGGATTGAATGGTTGCGCATTCTAAAGCTTGGGCTTCGGTTAGTGCAGGTAAAATGGTGACCAAACGCTTGGCCAGCATTGTTTTTCCACTTCCAGGTGGTCCGTAGAGTAGAATATTGTGGCCGCCACAAGCCGCTATTTTCAGTGCCGATTTGGCATGAGCCTGGCCTTTGATGTCTGACCAATCGTCTGCATACTGAGGCTCTTTTTTTAAGGAAAGGGAGGCTGGCGGGCTGGCTAATGCTTGCCCATGATATAAATATTGATGCACGGCACGTAAATTTTCCGCATACAATACGCCTGAATAATCTATCAATGAGGCTTCGGGCGCATTGGCAGCTGCGATGATGATTGTGCTTGCACTAGCTTTAGCAGCTATTAGCATGGGCATAACGGATGGGACACCGCGTAGACTGCCGTTTAAAGCCAATTCTCCAATGAATTCATGCTGATCCAATTTGGAGAGGGGCAGTTGGCCTGAGGCGGCTAGAATGCCAATGGCGATGGGCAAATCAAATCCGCTGCCTATTTTGGGCAAATCAGCAGGTGCGAGATTCACTGTAATTCGACGGCAGGGGAATTCAAAGTGACTGTTTAAGATAGCAGATCGAACGCGATCTTTACTTTCTTTGACTGCCGTTTGCGGTAATCCTACAATAGTAAAACCCGGTAAGCCATTCGATAAATGGACTTCTACGGTTACCAAACGGGACTGCATTCCAACGGTCGCCCGAGTGTGGCTGATAGCGAGATTCATGGCCTATTTCCTTTTGGCTCAAATTGGACTTTATTTAGTTGCTTTTTTCTTAGTAAGATTCTTCTCTTGCAATAATTGATTGACGGCTTTTTCTAGCGCGTCGATTTTTTCTCTGGATCGCGCTAACACTTTTATTTGGACATCAAACTCTTCGCGGGTGACCAAATCCAAATGCGTAAAAGCACTTTGTAGAATTTCTTTGAATTGCTGTTTGAGATCTTCTTCAAGAATCTGCATATTCTTTGGTAAAATATTGTACAGATTTTTGGCGAGATCTTCGAGTTGTTTAGGGAGTAACATCGTCGTTTCCTATGACTAGTACAACAGTATTTTCTTGAGTATAACAAACTGTAATCATGATTTGTAGAAGGCATTCATTCTGAGCTCTAAAAAATTTGCAACAATACCTTGCTTGATAATGAATGTGGTTGTCAGATCCGGGGAAAATACCGTCTTTGTAAGGTCAAATTATGGATAAGTCCTTTCTTCCGTAATAATCATAGTGAGAGGAATATCCCATGAATCGTATGGTAAATTTGGTTGCTTTTGCCATTCGTAAGCGACGCCAATTAATAGTGGCCCAGGATGATTTTCCAAAGTTTTGTCATAATAACCTTTTCCCATACCCAAACGGTTTTGATTGGCATCGAAAGCCACAGTGGGCAGAAATAGGATATCCAGATCTTCTGGGGCTATTGCTTCGTGCCCCTCTTTATGAGGTTCTGTAATTTGATAACGATTGAGAACGAGTTCGGTATCCGCAGTATAGGGTAAAAAGAGCAAGGTATTATTCGGTTGAATAGCTGGGAAGTAGCAACATTTGTTTTGGGTTAACGCGTTTTGCCATAATAGAGATAGATCTACTTCTCCGCGCGAAGGATGATACCATGCAATATGTTTTGCGGTTTGATACGCTTGCAAGTCTTGAATGGTATCTATGATTCTTTGAGACGCTTGTGTGACAAATTCTCGGGCTAAATGCTTGCGTTGAGAGAGACATACTTGCCTAATATGAGTTTTTGTGAGATAAATAGTCATATTGATACCTTCAGATACTAGGCAAAATTTTAAAAATGCGGTATATAGCTTTTATTTATCTATTCAAATAAGGCGTTTCCCTGAAAGGTTTTGAATAGTTATGTTTTTATTTGTTGAACTTGGTATCACATAGTATAGTCTAAAGAGGTTAGAATGAGTGAATTATTTGATGATAATGATGATGATAAAGTAGTCATTGCAGATGATGATTTGGTGGAAGCAGAAGAGATCATTGAAACACATCGTTCTAAGCCTGTGATGTCAGATGCTAGGAGACGATTAGAAGCTTTAATGGAAGAAAAACGCTTGCAAAGTGAGCTTGACGATGAATGGGCTTAAATAATGGCTGAGAATTTTTCTCCTTCAGCGCATTGGCGCGATTCAGCACGCAGTGCCCGGTTTTTTTTAGTGGATGCCAGAGCTGCATTTCCAATTTTTTTGTTTTTGATGCATATTCGCTTGTGGACAGGACTTTTAGTGGTGACATCCGCCGTTTTTTTCGGTATTTTGGAGCACTTTGGGTTTACAGTGCCGGTTTTTTTGCGCTGGTTGCGGTTGTTTTTTGCGGGACCAGTGAAATTATCCACTCCTTGGTGGCGTTAAATGGAAAAAAATATCTCTAAATGCATGATTAAGATTGCTACGGCGCTGAATGCAAAATTCTATTTGAATGACCGCTTTGTAAGTTATGATGAAGTGTTTGCTTTGCAAGGATTACTACCGGCATTTGCCCGTAGAGCCGACCAATTATGTTCGTTATGTTTGGGATATGGATTGGGTGTGAGCTTCAATGATGCAGAAGGTGCTTTGTTAGGGATCGAAGTGGTCTTTGACGAAGTGACGCCCAATTCTTTGCGTTTGCTATGCATGACGGATGTGATGAATGAGCTGATCTCAGGGGGGCCTAGTAAGGATTATACGCCCTTAGATGAGTTGATGTATGATTAAGGGGTTGATATTCGACGTCCAGAGGCTTCGGAATTTGAATGACCCTGGTCTGTTAACGGACTTAAGTGGTCATTCTCCCTGCCTAGGGACAAAAAAATCTTCTCTTAACATTTTGTTAATGCAATATGTGCTATTATTATTATAGAGCTTAAATATTTTAATGGAGTAGTCCTATGGGTTCTAATAAATATAATCCATTTGCATTATCTGAAGTTGCCGAAGCGACATCTGAAATTGCCAAAGCGACGGAAAAACTTGGCTCCGCTTTGTTTGTTATGAATGAGCGACAGCCCAAAGGTCCTTGCGAAACCTATATAGAACCAGTGAACAACATTTCAGAAGTAGCTTGTCGTGATAAAAACGGTCCGCAGGCAGCGACGATTGATACGACTGCTATAGAACCAGTGAACAACATTTCAGAACTAGCTGGTCGTGATGAAAATGGTCCCCAGGCAGCGACGATTGATACGACTGCTGGTGCGATGCTTAGTGATCTAAAAGCGGGTACTTTCAACAAAAAACTTGTTGCGGACAGCTCTCAAAAACCAGTTGTGCCCTCGATTTCTCCCTCTACAGAAGAGGATGATGCTGTAGAGTCGTCTAGTCCCAGACTCGGATCTTAAAATAGTTCTTTATTTTCAACCTCATTTACAGACAACCTCCTATCAATTGGAGGTTGTCTGTCATTTTTTTAGAAAACTGTCACTTACGAGTATTTTAATGGTAGAATAGGAAGATCGACTGTTAGAATTGACTGATATGGATGAAAATCTCGATAGAGCTAAAAAAACCTTGCAGGCATTGGATGACGCATTAGCGGCCGGTCCATGGACTGAAACGAGCTTTATTATTATAGTGGGCAAAAAACTTCGCGTACTTCGGGATCATTTGGCGGCGAAAATTGCTAAATTCGAAGCCGGAGAAACGGGTACTCAGGAGTATTTAGCACATCGCGCGCATCTAACTGCTAGTCACAAACTGGTTTATATTAGTTTATATTCTTTGGAAGGCGCTAATATCGCTTCTTGGGAAAGAATTATCGCGAATTTACAACGGCAAATTGTCTCGCGGCCAGTCTACACTAACGAAGAAGATGCGCAAAATATCATTAAGACGAAAGAGAAAAAAATTAATGAGGCTTATGTGTCATTTTATGTGACTGAAGTGGATGTTTTAGAGCTTCCTGCAGATAAAATTCCTTTGGATAAACTAGGTAAACCTATGCTGGTCCTAAAAGATAATGCGATTAATTTAGAAAATATCGAGTACTTTTTTCATCTTTCGGGTAAATACCGCTATAGCCGCGGGCAATTGACCATAGTGGAGTAATTTGTGGCACAAAAAAATCAACAGATTCATTCCGTGTTAGAACGTGATTATCAACATGGGTTTGTGACAGATATTGAAACAGAAACTTTTCTGCCTGGATTAGACGAAGCGGTTATCCGGCGTTTGTCGGCGATCAAAAAAGAACCGGAGTTTTTGTTGGAATGGCGATTACAAGCGTTTCGACATTGGCTGACTATGACTTCGCCTACTTGGTCTACGGCTCATTTTCCAGAGATTGACTATCAGAGCATTTCTTATTATTCAGCGCCTAAAAAAATGCAAGACGGACCCAAAAGTTTGGACGAAGTCGACCCGGAACTATTAGAAACGTATAAAAAACTGGGTATTCCCCTGCATGAACAAGAATTGCTGGCTGGTGTTGCTGTGGATGCAGTATTTGATAGTGTTTCGGTGGCTACGACGTTTAAGGCTAAATTAGCTGAAAAAGGCATTATTTTTTGTCCTTTGTCAGAAGCTGTGCATCAGTGTCCGGATTTGGTTAAAAAGTACCTGGGTTCTGTGGTGCCGTATCGAGATAATTTTTTTGCAACCTTAAATTCGGCAGTTTTCAGCGATGGTTCTTTTGTCTATATCCCGAAAGGGGTGCGGTGTCCGATGGAACTGTCGACCTACTTTCGAATCAATACAGCGAATACCGGGCAGTTTGAACGCACCCTCATTATTGCGGACGAAGGAAGTTCAGTGTCTTATTTAGAAGGCTGTACTGCGCCAATGCGCGATGAAAACCAAGTACATGCTGCTGTGGTGGAGTTGGTTGCTTTGGATAATGCCCAGATTAAATATTCTACTGTGCAAAATTGGTATCCTGGCGATAAAAACGGTAAGGGTGGCATTTACAATTTTGTGACAAAACGGGGCGCTTGTCGCGGGAAAAAATCAAAAATTTCTTGGACACAAATTGAAACCGGATCGGCGATTACCTGGAAATATCCTAGTGTGATTTTGCAGGGAGATGATTCAGTAGGGGAGTTTTATTCGGTTGCAGTGACGAATAATCATCAGCAGGCTGATACGGGCACTAAAATGATCCATTTGGGAAAAAATACGCGCTCTACTATCATTGCGAAAGGAATTGGTGCGGGACAATCGGAAAATACGTATCGTGGTTTGGTGCGCATTGCGCCTTCCGCGCTTAATGCGCGTAATTATACACAATGTGATTCATTGTTGATGGGGGAACATTGTACGGCAAAAACCATGCCCTACATTGAAGTGAGACATCCCAGTGCTCAGGTTGAGCATGAAGCGAGCACATCGAAAATTAGTGAAGATCAGTTATTTTACTGTCAGCAACGTGGCATCGATCTGGAAAATGCGGTGTCTATGATCGTAAATGGATTTTGCAAGCAAGTTATCAAAGAATTACCTATGGAATTCGCTGTAGAGGCGACCAAATTGTTAGGTATCAGTTTAGAAGGGGCAATCGGCTAATGATGTTAAAAATTAATGATTTATATGCTTCTGTACAGCAACAGCCTGTATTAAAAGGGCTTAATTTACAAGTGAATGCAGGAGAAGTGCATGCGATTATGGGGCCGAATGGTGCGGGTAAAAGTACTTTGTCGAAAATTTTAGCCGGTCATCCTTCGTATGAAGTCACCCAAGGTACCGTTGAGTATTTGGGCCAAAATTTATTGGATTTGAGTCCGGAGCAACGTGCACAATCGGGTATTTTTTTGTCATTTCAATATCCAGTTGAAATACCTGGCGTGACCAATATTAATTTCTTGAAATCAGCTGTGAATGCTGTTCGGAAAGGCCAAGACAAACCATTGTTGGATGCGATAGAGTTTCTCAGTTTTATTCGAGCACGCTGTGATTTGTTAGATATGGATGAAAGTTTTTTATATCGCGGAATTAATGAAGGATTTTCCGGGGGTGAAAAAAAGCGCAATGAAATTCTGCAAATGGTTGCTTTGGAGCCCAAATTAGCGATTTTAGATGAGACGGACTCGGGTTTGGATATCGACGCATTGCGAGTGATTGCGCATGGGGTTAATACGATGCGCGGTCCAGAGCGTGCCATCATTTTAGTGACCCACTATCAACGTTTATTGGATTATATTACGCCGGATTATGTCCATGTATTGGCGAATGGACGTATTTTGAAATCGGGCGATAAGTCGTTGGCATTAGAATTAGAGGAAAAAGGGTATGCTTGGTTAGATGAGGTATCGGAAGCATGACTGTTGCCGTTGCCACCCAAACAGCTGTGGATTTTTATCAAAATGAAGCGGAACAAAACCAATCGGATCATGCTTTATTGCGTTCTTTACAGGCGCAGGGGTTGTCTGAATTCCAACGCTTAGGATTCCCTGATCGGCATGATGAAGATTGGCGATATACCCCAGTTACAGCTTTTTTAAAGCAAGCGTTTTGCTGTCCTAGGTCCGATGCGTCACCCAATGCGCAAGTGATCATTAGCAAGCAAGCTGATGTGCCTTGGGGTAATAAGTTAGTCTATGTAGATGGTGTGCTGATGGGATTGGATGCTCTGCGCAAAGAGCTCCCTCCTGGGGTGATGGTGATGCCGATTTTAGAGGCACTGCAGAGTGTCCCAGAAAAAATTACGCCATATTTAGACAAAATCTTAATAACCCAACATGGCTTCCATGCTCAAAATACTGCCATGCTGCAATTGGGACTGTTTATTTATGTGCCTGCGCATATTTGTATTACCGAACCAATGTTGTTAGTCCATTGGCAAACGCGCGCAGAGCAAGCTATTTATTTGCGGCATGTGGTCGTGATGGAGTCTGGTGCATCCCTGTCGTTGATTGAGGATTATCAGGGGCAAGCTGACGCAAGGTATTATACCAATACCATCACGGAGATAATGGCGGGTCCCCATGCCTGTTTGAAACATTATAAAGTGCAACGCGAAAGTACTGCGGCATGGCATGTTGGACATTTGGCTGTTAAGCTTACGACGGGGAGTCGGGTTGAAAGTCATATTGTGAGTTTGGGCGCTGGATGGTCTAGATTTGATGCCCGGTTTGCTTTAACTGAACCGCAAGCTGAATGTGTTTTGAATGGTGTGTATATCCCAAGCGGACAACAACATATGGATCATCATACATGGGTTCACCACGATGCCCCCAACGGGACCAGTCATCAAGATTACAAAGGGATTGTGAAAGATGCGGCACATGCTGTATTTAATGGCCAAGTTCATGTGGCACGGCATGCACAAAAAACGGTGGCGCGTCAGCAAAACAAGAATTTATTATTATCCAAACAAGCTGAAGTGGATACGAAACCGCAGTTGGATATTGCTGCTGACGACGTGCAATGTACTCATGGTGCAACTGTCGGGCAATTGGATGCTGATGCTTTGTTTTATTTTGCAACCAGAGGGATTGCGATACAAGAAGCAACCAAATATTTGATTCAAGCTTTCGCTGCGGATAATTTACGTGCGATTGGGCATGATGAGTTTGCTGCTTGGTTGCAATCCAGAATGGTAGGAGCGAATTATGAGTGAGAAACCAAAATCTTTTGCATTAGATGTGGCCGCTATTCGTCAGGAATTTCCTATTTTGCAACAGCAGATATTTGGTCATCCCCTGATCTATCTTGACAGCGCTTCTACGACTCAGAAACCCCGTGCAGTGATTCAAGCAATGACGGACTTTTATGAACAAGATAACGCGAATGTGCATCGCGGCGTACATGCTCTAAGTGTGCGCGCCACTGTAAAATATGAGCAAGCGCGTGATAAAGTTGCGCAATTAATCAATGCGTCACATAGCAATGAATGTATCTTTGTACGCGGGACAACCGAGGCGGTGAATTTGGTAGCGCAGAGTTTTTTGCGTCCCAGAATATTACCCGGGGAACAAATTTTAGTAACCATGATGGAGCATCATTCTAATATTGTGCCCTGGCAAATGGTTTGTGGTCAGACGGGTGCCGAATTGGTAGTCGTGCCTATTTCGGTTGAAGGCGAAGTTTTGTTGGACGAGTTTGAGAAAAAACTGACAGACAAAACCAAATTTGTGGCGATTACCCATGCTTCAAATGCCATAGGAACTATTAATCCCATCAAAAAAATGATTGCAATGGCGCATGCACATGACATCTTAGTGTTGGTGGATGGTGCGCAAGCTATACCGCATATGCCGGTTGATGTGCAAGATTTGGATTGTGATTTTTATGCGTTTTCCGGACACAAAATGTATGGTCCAACGGGTATTGGTATTCTGTGGGGCCGTAGCACTTTTCTGGATGATATGCTCCCATACCAAGGTGGCGGAGAAATGATTCAGCATGTGAGCTTTGAAGCTACTGAATATGCAGCGCTGCCGAATAAATTTGAAGCCGGTACACCGAATATTGTGGGTGCGATTGGCTTGGGTGCCGCAGTTGATTATATCTGGTCGTTAGATATGATGGATGTGATGCGTTATGAAGCGGCACTTTTAAAGCATTTGACCGAATCGCTACAAGAACGAACTTCTTTTCAGATCATTGGGCTTGCGAATGATAAAGTGCCTTTGGTCTCTTTGTTACATCCTCATGTGCATGCGCATGATGTTGGGACGATTTTGGATAACGAAGGGATAGAGGTGCGCGCTGGTCATCACTGTGCTATGCCTTTGATGGATTTTTATAATGTACCTGCAACCACTCGGATCTCGTTGGCCGTATATAATACGATGGAAGAAATCGATCATTGTATTGACCTACTTAATAAAGCAGAAAAGGTGTTTGCGGGATGAATGATTTACGCGAATTGTATCAAGAGGTGATTATTGATCACAGCAAGCATCCTAGACATCATTATGTTATGGAGCAGCCTACACATCGCGCGCAAGGGTATAACCCTCTGTGTGGCGATAAATTGACAGTATTTGTGCAAATAGAACAAGATCGGATTCATGAAATTAGTTTTTTGGGTTGTGGTTGCGCGATTTCACAAGCGTCGGCGTCGCTGATGACAGATGCCGTGCAAGGGCTAAGTACCGCGGATGCTGATGCATTGTTTCAACAATTTCATCATATGTTGACTGCCGAAGACAGTGAGCAGCCGGCTAGTATGGATAAACTAACAATTCTGGCGGGTGTACGAGCCTTTCCGGCACGTGTCAAATGCGCTACGTTGGCTTGGCATACCTTAGAAGCTGCTCTGCACCGAGAGGCCAAAACAGTCGTTACTGAGTGAGTATATACTTATGTTAGGGTTCAAAAAGAAAGCAGAAGAAGCTTGTTTAGAAGATTTAGTTATCGCACAGCTGAAAACGATTTTTGATCCAGAAATTCCTGTGAATATTTATGATTTGGGTTTGATCTATGCTGTGAATGTGAAGGAAGATCATCATGTCCATATCCAAATGACGTTAACCTCTCCAGGATGTCCGGTTGCGCAAACTTTTCCAGGTACAGTCGAGACATCAGTCAACGAAGTCCCTGGTGTGAAAGATTGTACGGTTGAGCTGGTTTGGGAGCCTCCTTGGACGCAAGAGCGTATGTCTGAAGTAGCGCGCTTAGAATTAGGTATGTTTTATTGATGGCGGATGTGAACCCAGAATCTCTGGCTTGGCAGCCGTCGGCTTCACTTGCAACATTACGCGCCCGTTCCCAATTTATGGCAGATTTGCGTCGGCTTTTTACTGCCAAAGGATATCTCGAAGTTGAAACGCCTATTATGGGACGCTACGGGATTACCGATCCCTATTTGACGAATATCAAAGCAAATTTTCGTGGTCACGATTACGCTTTACAAACCTCTCCGGAATATCATATGAAGAGGTTGTTGGCGGCGGGTTCTGGCCCGATTTTTCAGTTGGCACGCGTGTTTCGCGATGATGAATTGGGTAGATGGCATAATCCAGAGTTTACATTGTTAGAATGGTATCAACTGGGCGTGGATCATCTTGGTTTATTGGCCGAAGTAGATGAGTTGCTCCAATGTTTGCTTGCCTGTCCGCCAATACGTATCCGTACCTATCAATCCGTGTTTCAAGAGATCTGTGGTTTTAATCCGCTCCAAACTACCATCCAAGCTTTACAAGCATGCGTGCAAAAATATGATTTGGATGGTGTATTAGATGCTGCAGAACAAGATGTGGATCAATATCTTTTTTTATTGATGAGCCATGTGATTGAACCTGGTTTGGAAGCTGAACCAGGACCGACTGCTATCGTGGATTTCCCAGCTTCGCAAGCGTCGTTAGCTCAGATTAAGCATGGATGTGCAGCGCGATTTGAAGTGTATTTTCGAGGAATCGAATTGGCGAATGGGTTTTATGAACTAACCGATCCTGTAGCACAAGCTGCGCGCTTTGATCAAGATAATCAAATCCGAACTGCACAAGGGAAACCCTTGGCAGCTATTGATGACCATTTATTACAAGCATTACACCATGGTTTGCCGCCTTGTTCTGGTGTCGCATTAGGTGTTGATCGCTTGTTAGCTTTGGCGCTGCGGCAATCCAGATTGAGTTCTTGTTTGGCTTTTGATTTTTCTAGGGCGTAGAGGGTTGTTCGAAAAAAATTATATTTATTAATGAGATATATCAAATCAAGGCCTAGACTAATTCACTTTATTTATGTTGGATTGCTCATAATGTTAACAGTTGAGTAAAACAATATGGCACAATCTAATGATGAAATAATATTCGATCTAGATGTGGATCTGGAAGAAATCGATGAGTTTGGTCTAGGTGAAAAATCAGTCACTCAAGTTTATCAACCCATTAAATCTTCTTTCTTAAAACCTTCGTCATGTAAAAATACTTTTATAGATGAGATCGATAAATTATTGGAACAGGACTTACGCAAAACTCTGAGGTCGAGGCGGATTTAGTTTTTAATGAGGGAGTTTAGTTAACTAAATGACCGAATTAAAAACTAAATCCAACGAAGAGATCGGAGTTTTGCGTATGTCCTGTGGAAGAATCTTTGGGGTATGTTCCTTTTTTCAAACAGCGGCAGCGAATAATTTAGATTCTGAGAAAGGGAGTATAGCGAGCCAGCGGCCTGGCATGGTCTGATCGATAGGTTTGATTAAGGCTAAGTTAAGAGGAAAACACTGAGCCGTTCGATCTGAGGAATACTCCTTAATGGATCTCCCATTGTTTGACGATAATTTTAACGCTTAATTGACGCCCTAAGAGACGAATTTTATACGGATAATGGTCACGGTAATTGCTATATTCTAAGGTGTATCCTGCTTGTTGCAATTTGATGATGTCACCGGTTTCTGAGCGCGTGATTGCTGTAATGGGGCCTGGTGCTGGTTTGCCCTTGATCCAATGATATAAATGATGCATTGGAAGACGAATGCCGGTTTCTTTGGCTAATAATTCTTCGGCTTGACGGGCGTGGAGAACGTTGTGACCTTCGCGAAAAGTAACCTTATCTGAATGCTGGGTAATCTCCATCGTATCACTGCCTAATGGTCCTGAAATTAAAATTTGATAATCTTGAGGATTGTTTTGCGTCCAATAAAATGTAGCGGTCCAACCTTGTTGTTGATTTTTAGCCGCAATGGCACCTGAGACAATAAACGCAGGTGTGTGAGAGGAAGCGGGTTGTCTGGATTTTAAGGTAGCACAGCCGCTTAGTATGGCTACGAACGTAAGCGTCCAAAGCATCTTTAGCATGGGATTTCATTCCTTGATTTTTTATGAAACAATAGCAGTACTTGGCTGAAAAACCAATAAAATAAGTTGAGACTATGAATAATGTCGTCATTTACCCTGGTACATTTGATCCTATTACTAATGGGCATATTGACATTATTACCCGTGCGGGCAATATTTTTCCAAAAATCCTTGTGGCGGTAGCAAAAAACAGTGTAAAACAACCTTTTTTTTCTTTAGAAGCACGCGTAGAGTGTATTCAAGATGCCATAGGACATCTTCCTGGGGTGTCGGTGATACCGTTCGACACTCTATTGGTCGATTTTGCGCGCGAAAAGGGCGCCAATATTATCTTACGTGGTTTACGCACGATGTCTGATTTTGAGTATGAATTCCAACTGGCTGGGATGAACCGTAAATTGCGTGCTGATATTGAAACAATTTTCCTTACGCCTTCAGAGGATTCGCGCTTTATTTCTTCTACGCTCGTTCGGGAAATTGCTAATTTAGGCGGGGATGTGACGGATTTTGTTCCAAAATCCGTGGTGTTAGCCCTAAAGAAACGCATTGGGTAATGACAGCATTATCCCAATAAATCCTGAATTGCTTGATGTACTTCTGTAATTAACGCATCTTTATGGTCTAAATCAAAACGTGACGCATCAATAGGTTGCCCGATATGGAGCTCAGCTTGCTGATTCAGTCGAAATTGACGCGTGCGCGCAGGCAGGATCTGATTGGCGCCACGGATTCCCATTGGGATAATGAGGGCATTGGTTTTAATGGCGGTGATAAATCCGCCTTTTTTGAATGGTGCTAAAGCGCCGGTTTCGGAGCGGGTTCCTTCTGGTGCAATCCACATGACAATCCCTGATTCTAATAAATGTTTGACTTTTTCTAGATCTTGGATGGCTTGACGACGGTTTTTACGATCAATGAAGGGGAATTCAGCTGCCACCATACCACCACCCATAATAGGAATACGTGATAATTCTTTTTTAGCCAACATGCGTAACGACGTGGTCGGGAATGCTTGCAAACTAAGCGGAATGTCAAATAGACTGGCGTGATTGCACATCAAAATAGTCGCGCGGCCAGGTAGGGGCTCGACGTTATGAGGATTGACTACTTTACAGCGAATGCCTAGCAATGTAAGCATGCGTTTGGACCAGCGTTGCAATTCTGCATTACACCATTGGCGCGTGATGGTACCGAACATAGATTTTAAAATGGAGCGCCCACAGGTGTCTGCCATGAACCAAAATGAGGCTAAAATTATCCAAATAGAGTGTAATTTTCCGGCTTGAATTGTGATGGATTTTTTCATGAGTCCTCGTGGCAAAATATGAAAAATACAATGAATTTTGATGGAAGTCTATACTTTATGTTGCTCACGCGCAGCATAGTAATTCGCATATTACTTCTATTTGTGGTATAATACGCATAACTTAGACATCTATGGAGCGGACTCGCGATGTTATATGGTGCATTAAATTTATCATTTTGGGGCTATGTGATAGCCACTATTGTCTTGACCCAAGCGACTATTGCTTCGGTTACTATTTATCTACATCGTCATCAAACTCACCGGGCATTAGATTTGCACCCGTTCATAAGTCATATTTTTCGTTTTTGGTTGTGGCTTACAACGGGGATGGTGACTTCGGAGTGGGTAGCTATTCATCGTAAGCATCACGCTACGACGGATGTTGAAGGAGACCCGCATAGTCCTAAGGTCGTTGGGATTAAAAAGGTTTTTTGGGAAGGCGCTGAATTATATCGTGCTGCGCGTAAAGATCGCGAGATGATTGATAAATACTCTCACGGTACGCCCGATGATTGGATAGAAAAAAACATCTACGCCCCGCATTGTACCAGAGGTTTGATAGTGCTGTTTTTCTTGGATATCTTTCTATTTGGTGTGCCAGGGATTACTATTTTTGCGATACAAATGCTTTGGATTCCTTTATGGGCTGCAGGCGTGGTCAATGGGATTGGTCATTACTGGGGTTATCGTAATTTTGAATGTCCAGACACCGCTACCAACGTATCTCCATGGGGATTTTGGATTGGCGGAGAAGAGTTACATAACAATCATCATACCTTTGCTTCTTCAGCCAAGTTCTCAGTAAAATGGTGGGAGTTTGATTTGGGTTGGATGTATATTCGTATCCTGTCATTTTTAGGTATGGCTAAAGTTAAGAAATTGCCGCCTAAATTGACGCAAATTGATGACAAATTGCATGTTGATTTGGATACAGTCAAAGCAGTAGTTGGCAATCGGTTTCAAATTATGGCCAATTATTATAAGGCTGTTGTAGTGCCGATGCTTCAACAAGTAAAACGGGAGCATGTGGTTTCCGAGGAAGATAAAAAATTGGTTCAGCGTGCAAATGTTTTATTAAAACGCGACCAATGTTTATTGTCTCCTAAGTCTACGTCGCATCTGCAAGAATTGTTGGCCCGCTATGAGCAATTGCGAGTTGTTTATGATTATCGTGAATCTTTGCAATATGTATGGCAGAAAACTGCAAGTTCACAGAAAGAATTGGTTGATTCTCTGCAGGCTTGGTGTCGACAAGCGGAAGAGTCTGGTTTGGACTCTTTGCGACAGTTTGCACAGCAACTTAAAACTTATGCGCCATTGCCTGCATAATTGAAAATCTTATCTTGAATCTCTATCTGATCCCCGCTTAGTCGGGGATTTTTTTAGCCCCCCTCCCGACCTTTGCGTTGGATTTAGCATCAAATCTTAAAGCTCATCCGTTGAAGGTATACCCTCCTTAGTTAAGGACCAAATCCGTCTCAATCTTGGTGCTTTGTGTGCGTGCTTTTTTAAATTTTCGCTTTTTCTAGGTTAACGAGTTCGTGGTAAATTCTATGAGCACTGTGATTAGATATTTATCTTAATAAATACCTAAAGAGATCTTGGTAAAACTTGGTTTTTATGTCAACATATTAGATATCAGACGTTTACTGGTAAGAGCTTGTGCAATTTGTCAGTGTATTTATATTATTGTGGATTAAATAATAATTGACTCAAGCAATGTAGGTTAGGCCAAGGCCCAATCTTTTACAAATCTTTGATAGATTCTTATAAATTAAAAAAATTACGATCGGTTGGTTGTTTGATAATATTGGAGAGGCCTATGAATTGGAGTTTGATGCTGAATGCGTTGCTTTTGATCGGCGTGGTCATCGCTATTGTTCGAACTGTACAAAGTCGCCGGCAGCAAGAGTTACATAAAACTGTAAAAAACATCATCCCAAGTGTAGCGCCAACGAATGCTTCTGACGAAATTATAGCTATTCGTAAGGTGGGTCAGCATACTCCGACGGCAGCGACTTTAAAGCCCACCATTGGTCTTCCTTTGCGTCAAAAGTCTCATATTTCACCAACCATTCAACAACCACCCAAGCCAGATGTACCAAGACAATCACCTACGTTAAGTTTCACTCCATCTCAGCCTACAGCGCAAGCAGAGACAAAAAATTCATCTCCTGCTGCTGAAACTATCATGATATTTTTGTTAGCCAAATCAAATCGACAATTGGCAGGTTACGAATTATTACAGGCTGTATTATCGGCGGGGTTTCGTTTTGGGGAAGGTGGGCTGTTTCATCGTCATCAATTTCCGAACTGTCAGGGGTCTGTGATGTGTAGTTTGGCTGCTGCTACTCCAACAGGGGTGTTTGATCTACAAAACATTGGTGGATTTGTGGTACATGGTTTGTGTCTCTTTATGCAGATTTCAGGACATCGAGAGGTCGATGCCGAACGATTTGACATGATGTTGGATACGGCAAGAACCTTGAGTGATAGTTTGGATACGCATCTTTTGGATGAATTACGTGAGCCATTATCTGAAAATAGTATTGCTCGATACCATCAAAAATTAATGCTTAATGAAGAACCTGTGGGTGTGGAGTAAAGCCCTAGTTTGAAGTAAACTACTGGAGAGCGCGATCGTCATGACCTCCCTTCCTTCCTATTTATGTTGAACTTTTATGAACCTGAGTGATATAGCCCGTGTTTTGAATGTGCCCTGTACTTTGGATTACGTATTATCAGGTATCAGTATTGATAGTCGAAAAGTGAAGGCAGGAAATTTGTTTGTAGCACTTCGCGGTGAGCATTTTGATGGGCATGACTATATTGCAGATGCTGCACGGTCGGGTGCGGTTGTTGTGATTTGTGAGCAGTTACATGCAGAGGCGGGGGTTGAGCAATTAGTAGTCAATTCAAGTTTGGAAGCCTTGGCTGCTATTGCGACTTGGTATCGACAAGAATTTACATGTCCCATTATTGCAGTGACGGGGTCGAATGGTAAGACTTCTGTCAAAGAAATGATCGCGCATATTTTACCCCAACCTTCTTTGGGAACAGCGGGTAATTTAAATAACCATATCGGCGTGCCATTAAGTATTTTTCAATTACAGCCAGAACACCGTTATGCGGTATTTGAACTCGGTGCAAGTCATATCGGTGAAATTGCCTATACTGTCGCGATGATCCAACCGCAAGTGGCGCTTATCAATAATATTGCTCCTGCTCATATCGAAGGATTTGGAAGTATAGAGGGTGTTGCGCAAGCCAAAGGTGAAATTTATCAAGGTCTGAGTACAGGCGGGATTGCGGTGGTCAATGATGATGATGCCTATGCGCATTTTTGGGATGAAACGATTACTAGTCATCCGGTGATACGTTTTTCGCAGTTGCATGCTGCGGACGTGTGGGCAAGTGATGTGGTGTTGAATGCCAGTGGTTGTGCGGAGTTTACTTTGAATTTGCCCTATGAAAGTGCTTTGGTGCGTTTGAAAGTACCTGGTTTGCACTCTGTGAGTAATGCTTTGGCAGCGGCAGCGTGTACGCATGCAATCGGAATTTCTCTGTCTGACATTCAGAATGGACTTACATCTTTTTCAGGTGTGTCAGGGCGTATGATGTTTTTTAAAGGTAAAAACCAAGCTACGATTATTGATGATACCTATAATGCGAATTTACGTTCTACGCTTGCTGCAGTACAGGTGTTGGCAAATTGTCCAGGAGTACGCATTTTAGTTTTAGGCGATATGGCGGAATTAGGGGCATGGAGCGAGCAGCATCATGAAGCAGTCGGTATTGCTGCTCGAGAACAAAGGATTGATGGGTTACTGACATGTGGAAAGTTAGGTGTTAAATCGGCGCTTGCTTTTGGGTCCGGTGGTAAACACTATGTAAATCAGCATGAATTAACTCAAGATTTATTGCGGCGTTTGGATTCTGACACAACAGTCTTAGTAAAAGGTTCAAGATCAGCTGCGATGGAAAACATCGTTCAAGAGCTTATTTAAAGGAAAAAGCGATGCTTTATTGGATTACACAATTATTACAGATGCATTATCACTCGTTCCGGGTATTTCAGTACATCACCTTCCGGTCTATTTTGGCCGCATTGACGGCGTTATTAGTGGGGCTTCTTTGCGGGCCGTTGACGATTCGTTGGTTAAGAGGACTACAGATTGGACAAATGATTCGAGATGATGGTCCGAAAAGTCATTTTTCCAAAGCGGGCACACCCACGATGGGCGGCGTTTTGATCTTGCTGGCTATAACGGTGAGTACGCTGTTATGGGGGGATTTACACCAGAGGAGTCTTTGGGTCCTACTAGGCGTTACCTTAAGCTTTGGTATCATTGGTTGGGTCGATGATTACCGCAAATTGGTTTTGAAAAATAGCAAAGGCTTATCAGCGAGGTGGAAATATTTTTGGCAATCGCTGATTACTATTATTACCTTGGTTTATCTGATGAATAATTCTAGTATCCCGCTACACTCTCAATTAACCATTCCTTTTCTCAAGTCCAATTATATCTATTTAGGCATGTTTTTTCCGATATTTGCGTATTTTGTGATAGTGGGTGCGAGTAATGCAGTGAATTTGACTGATGGATTAGATGGATTAGCCATTATGCCCATTGTCATGGTGGCAGGTGCGCTTGGGATTTTTGTCTATGCCGCTTCCAATGTTTTGGATGCGCATTATTTAGGGATTCCTTTTGTTCCTAATACGGGTGAAATTACTATTTTTTGTGCTTCAGTTGTTGGCGCTGGCCTGGGTTTTCTTTGGTACAATGCGTACCCTGCTCAAATATTTATGGGTGATGTGGGGTCGTTATCTTTGGGCGCCGCATTGGGAACCATTGCCTTACTGATTCGTCAAGAATTAGTTTTGATGATTATGGGCGGATTATTTGTGATTGAAACCGTATCAGTGATTCTCCAAGTGGGTTATTTCAAATATACTCATGGGAAGCGTCTATTTCGCATGGCACCTTTGCATCATCATTTCGAATTGAAAGGGTGGACAGAACCCAAAGTAATTGTGCGATTTTGGATTATAACGGTGATCTTTGTGTTGTGTGGCTTGGCGACACTCAAACTTCGATAGAGAACATTATGCATCCTGAGCATTACTTAGTAATCGGTTTGGGCAAAACAGGACAGTCTGTTGCTCGATATTTACAACGGCGTCATCTTAGCTTTTCCGTATTTGATACGCGCAAGGCACCTGAGGCGTTAGCAGAATTTCGAGCAGAATTTCCGGATGCGGCTGTTTTTTTAACGATGTTTCCCGAAGACAAATTAGCGCAGATTTCTGCAATCATTGTCAGTCCAGGTGTACCATTGGAGACCCCTTGTATTGTAGCAGCCAAAGTGTTGAATATTCCTGTGTTTGGCGATATTGAATGTTTGGCGCGCGAAATTCCCGGCAAGCAAGTCATTGCGATTACGGGAACCAATGGAAAATCGACTGTGACCACTTTGGTCGGTTTAATGGCAGAAGCATTTGGTTTCAAGACTGCGGTTGCGGGAAATATTGGTACGCCAGTTTTGGATTTACTCGCTGATGAGAACGACTATGCTGTCTGGGTTTTGGAATTATCCAGTTTTCAATTGGATGTGACAGAGTCGTTATGTCCGACTGCTGCTACAGTTTTGAATATTACGCCCGATCATTTGGACCGCCATCACACTGTAGAAGCGTATATTGCAGCCAAACAAAGGGTCTATCATCATGCGGTATCGATGGTCTATAATCGTGAAGATGAATTGACCATACCGGATACGCAAAAGACAGAACAGTTGACTAGTTTTGGTTTGAATCCCCCTTCTGATGGAGAGTGGGGTCTATTGCAAGACCAAAATGATTGGTATCTCGCTTATGGGCAGATTCGGATTTTGGCTGTCAGTGACTTGCGGATCAAAGGCCGACATAATTGGGCAAATGCGCTAGCCGCTTGTGCATTGGTCTATCCTTTGGGCATTCCAATTACTGTGATGCGTGAAGTATTGATGACCTTTTCTGGCCTACCCCATCGAAGTCAATGGGTGCGTACGTTGGACGCAGTGGATTGGATCAATGATTCCAAAGGAACCAATGTGGGAGCGACGCAATCTGCTATTGCTGGGATTGGCGGGGCTATTTCTGGAAAAATAGTCTTGATTGCAGGTGGTCAGGGTAAGGGTGCTGATTTTAGATTTTTACGGGATGTGGTGGCGAATCATGTTCGGGCTTTGGTGTTGCTGGGACAGGACGCAGATATATTGGAAACAGCGTTATCGGATTTGGTTCCAGTAAAACGTATAGACACTATTGAAGCGGCAGTTCAAGCTGCACGCGATATTGCATTGTCGGGGGATGTGGTATTACTATCACCTGCCTGTGCTAGTTTGGATATGTTCCGAGATTTTAATCATAGGGGTCAGGTGTTTACTGATTTGGTGGGAAAACTATAATGTTAGGCCGGAATCGAATCAAATCTACTTTTGGAGCGCCAGTTTTATATGATCGCTGGTTAATTGTCGCTGTATTGGGCTTGATCGTTCTGGGTTTGATGATGGTTGCTTCCAGTTCGGTGATGATTTCCACCAAATTTTATCACCAACCTTTTCATTTTTTGCTGCGCCAGGCGATTTATTTGTCCGCAGGCTTTGTGTTGGCAGTCGTGGTTATGCGGATTGATAGTAGTCTTTGGGAACGTTATAGCGTTCCGTTGCTGTTTGTGTGTTTGATCATGTTGGTGTTGGTGCTCGTGCCGGGTATTGGTCGTGTCGTCAATGGGAGTAGACGTTGGTTGTCGTTGGGACCGATTGGTGTCCAAGTGTCCGAATTAGCTAAAATTACGATGATCATCTATGTGTCAGGCTATTTGGTTCGTCAAGAAGAGCAAGTCAAACAAAATATCATGGGTTTCCTCAAACCTATGGTGATTATGATGGTGATGGCTTTTTTATTGTTGTTAGAGCCAGATTTTGGCGCAACGGTTGTGATTGTGCTTACTGTGATGGCAATGTTGTTTTTAGTTGGCGTAAAACTGAGGTATTACATTGGATTGCTAATCTTAGTTGGTTTGAGTATGGCGTTTTTGGCGATATCTTCTCCCTATAGAATGGCACGGTTGACCGCATTTTTGAATCCTTGGGCGGATCAATTTAATAGTGGGTACCAATTAACGCAATCCCTGATAGCGTTTGGTCGCGGCGGGTGGCTGGGGGTTGGGTTAGGCGAAAGCGTGCAAAAAATGTTTTATTTACCCGAATCATACACTGATTTTATTTTTGCAGTGTTGGCGGAAGAATTTGGATTATTGGGCATTCTCTTAGTGCTTTCGTTATACAGTGTTGTCGTATGGCGTGGATTGATGATTGGTTACGTTGCTTATTGCAGTGGCCGCAGACAATTTGCGGCATTTGCTGCATATGGGATTACATTTTGGTTGGGGTTACAAGCAGTGATCAATATGGGGGTTAATTTGGGGCTATTGCCTACCAAAGGGCTCACTTTGCCGTTTCTAAGTTATGGAGGTGCAAGTTTGATTGTGAACTGCATTGTGGTGGCTTTGCTATTACGCATTGATCACGAAAATAGATGGCAAGAATTAGGATTGGATTAAGACAAATGCAAAAAATGACAACAGTTTTTCATTCTCCCAAAATGGGGAGGATTAAACGCATCCATTTTGTAGGAATTGGCGGTGCGGGTATGTGCGGCATTGCTGAAGTACTTTTGAATGAAGGCTATCAGATCTCTGGCTCAGATTTGGGTGAGAACAAAGCGGTGCTGCGCTTACGTGATTTGGGTGCAACGGTCATGATTGGCCACCATGCTGAAAATGTTCAACATGCTGATGTGGTGGTCCGATCAACAGCCATTAAAGATGATAACCCGGAAATACAAGCTGCACATGCTAAAATGATACCTGTGACTCCGCGTGCCGCAATGTTAGCGGAATTGATGCGCTTTAGATATGGAATTGCAATTGCTGGAACGCATGGGAAAACAACTACCACGAGTTTGGTGACCAGTTTATTGACAGAGGGTGGGCTGGATCCTAGCTTTGTAATTGGTGGAAAATTAACGAGTTGCGGCTCCAATGCGCAATTAGGTACCTCGCAGTATTTTGTTGCTGAAGCAGATGAAAGTGATGCTTCCTTTTTATTATTAAAACCCATGATTGCCGTGGTAACCAATATTGATGCTGATCATATGGAAACCTATCAAGGTAGTTTTGATCAGTTGCGTAAAACATTTGTAGAGTTTTTGCATCATTTACCGTTTTATGGTTTAGCTGTTGTTTGTATTGAAGATCATGAAATACGCCGTATTTTGCCGTCCATTCAAAGACCTACTTTGACTTATGGGTTTAGAGAAGGCGCACATTACCGTGCGTTGAATTGGAGTCAGCAGGAGTTGTTAAGTACATTTGAGGTGCAGAGACCTGCACCGCATGGCGTTTTGACTATTCAATTTAATTGGCCTGGTAGACATAATGTATTAAACGCTTTGGCTGCGATTGCAGTGGCGACTGAATTGGGTGTTGATGATAAATCGATTATCAACGGCTTGAGCAAGTTTGCTGGGGTTGGACGACGATTTCAAATTTTAGGGGAGCGTAAGTTTGCTGGTGGCAAAGCGTTGATTGTAGATGATTATGGGCATCATCCCCGAGAGATTAAAGCTACGATCGATGCTTTCAGAGCTGTTTGGCCAAATAAACGTTTGATTCATGTGTTTCAACCGCATCGCTATACGCGTACGCGCGATTTATTTAATGATTTTGTGGATGTTTTGCAATTGAGTGACAAACTGTTGTTGTTTGATATATATTCCGCTGGCGAGCCGGTGATAGCAGGTATTAATAGTGAGGCGCTGTGTCAAGAAATTAATTCTATTTCGTCCAAAGCTACGCTTGTAAATGAGCAAAATTTGGAAGAGCATTTGAATAGGCTGATAGGGCCTAATGATGTGATTTTGGCTCAAGGAGCGGGGACCATCAGTGGTATTATCAATAATCTTGTTCAGAGAGATCCCGCAGCATGAATCAGTCTGCTGTCATCAACCAAGATACCTTGAAGGGTGAATTGCTGAGAGATGAGCCATTGGCGCATTACACAACATGGCGTGTAGGAGGGGCTGCTCGGCTGTTATACAAACCTGCTGATATGGATGATTTGGCCAATTTTTTACAGCAATGTCCTGTGAATGAACCTATGGTCTGGATAGGCCTGGGTAGTAACTCTCTCATCAAAGATGGGGGCTTTGCAGGTATTGTGGTTATTACCCAAAATTGCTTGAATAATTTGACTCAGATTGCCGAAGATTTGGTCCGAGTTGAGGCGGGGGTATCGTGTGCTAAAATGGCGAGATTTTGTACGAGACAGCATTTGACTGGTGGTGAATTTTGGGCGGGCATACCTGGTACTATGGGGGGGGCGTTGCGGATGAATGCGGGCTGTTTTCATAAAGAAACTTGGGAATCAGTTGTGGAAGTCGAAACCATCAATCGTCTAGGTGAGCGCAGGGTCCGGCAGCCTAGTGAATTTAAAATTGCTTATCGGAGTGCGTTGGGTCTTGAACCTGATGAGTGGTTTGTTGCCGCGACTTGTCGCTTAATTCCCGGTGATCAGGTGCACTCTGCTGAATTGATTAAAGAATTATTAGCGCATCGCGCCGCCACGCAACCTACCAATGAATTTAATTGTGGCTCGGTCTTTCGGAATCCCCCCAATCAATTTGCGGCCAAACTCATTGAATCATGCGGGTTAAAAGGGCATCAAATCGGCGAAGCCATGGTTTCGCAAAAACATGCAAATTTCATTATTAATCATGCAGGGAAAGCATCGGCAAAAGACATTGAACAATTGATAGATTTTGTTCGTCAGACTGTTTATGCCAAGACGGGTATCGAACTGATACAAGAAGTGCATGTTATTGGAGAAGAGTGATGTCCGACTTAATTAAATTAGTGTTATTGTATGGAGGCAAATCGGGTGAGCATGAAATCTCATTACGTTCTGCTGCTTCGGTCTTGGCGAATTTGAATCCACAAAAATATCAGATTATTCCGGTTGCTATGGACAAATTAGGCTGTTGTTTTCAATCAGACTATCAAACTTTGTTGGCCTATTCAGACGTATTGCCTGTACGTACGCCCGAGTCTATTCCCTTGCCAAGCTTGATAAAGGATGGTCGCTTGGCCATTGATGCACAGGTCATTTTTCCCGTAGTGCACGGCCCTTTGCTTGAAGATGGTTGTTTACAAGGGATCTTCGAGCATGCAAACGTGGCTTATGTGGGTTGTGATGTGTTGTCTTCTGCGATCGGTATGAATAAAGATGTCGCACGCCGCTTGTTGGGCTCTGATCTGGTGTCGACTGCGCGTTATCGAGTATTACTAAGTGCATTGTCACAGGAGAGGAAGCATGCTCTTTGCCAAGAGGCCGTGGCTGCGTTGGGTTGGCCTCTGTTTGTCAAACCTTGTTCGTTAGGATCGAGTGTTGGGATTCATAAAGCGCATGATTGGGATCAATTGCTGGCGGCTGTAGAGGATGCGAGTCGCTATGATCGCCATGTACTCATTGAAGAGTATATTCAAGGGCGTGAGATTGAACTAGCAGTTTTAGAAAGCTCAATACCTGGGCAAGTGCCGCGTGTAAGCATTGCGGGTGAAATTGAGGTTCGTCATGCGGATAAGTTTTATTCTTATTCGGCAAAATATTTAGAGAGTGAGAGTAGTCAATTACATATTCCAGCGGCTCTTAATTCGCAATTAATGCAACGTTTACAAACGATTGCCGCAGAAATATTTTTACGGTTAAAATGTAGAGGCATGGCGCGGGTGGATTTTTTTGTGAACGATAAAACTGGTCAAATATACTTTAATGAAATTAATACACTTCCAGGTTTTACGTCTATTAGCATGTATCCCAAATTGTGGGAAGCTAGCGGACTGTCTTATCCGCAGTTATTAGATGAGTTGGTAGATTTAGGTTTGATGCATCAGCGCGAAAAAGAGCGAATGGAAACTCAATACAGGATTTAGATATGGCAAAGCCAGCGCGAACACTGCGAGACCAATTTTTTTTATCGATGCTAGTTGTTTGTGCAGTGTTACTTATGGCAAGATTGTCATATTTGTATTTGGCCAATCCAGAAAATTTTCCAATCAGTACTTTTAAAATCGAAGCTAGTTATCAACATATTACGCGCAAGACTTTAGAGGGTATTATGGAAAAATATACCCATAAGGGGTTTTTTTCTATTTCTGTTAGAGATTTACGAGCCGAATTAACTGATTTGTATTGGACGGATACAGTAGATGTCGCACGCATATGGCCGGATACTCTAAAAATTAAAATTATAGAAAAACGACCTGTTGCAATTTGGAACCACGTACTTCTGACGGCAGATGGCTTATTGTTTGATTTAAGTCCTGCTGAGTGGCAAAAAGAAGCGAATGCGGAGCATTTGCCAGAATTGAATGGACCCAAAAATCAGCAACTAGATGTCTTACAAATGTTTCAAAAATTGAGTAAGCTATCTGAAAATTTTGGTTTGCATGCCAATTCGTTAGCTTTGCGAGATAATAGAGCCTGGGAGTTGGGCTTAACCAATGGACTGCTATTACGTTTAGGAAAACGGGATGTTGAGTCGCGTCTACACCGTTTCTGTTTGAGCTATTCGGTTGTGTTTGGTGATAAATTTGACCAGTTAGCGGCGGTGGATTTACGCTATGTTCATGGAATGGCGGCACAATGGAAAGATACGCCAAAATAGGATGGGAAGGTTTGGGTTTGAGTATCTATTTACCAAAATTCTTGACGCTCGGTGAATAGTTACAGGTTTCAGCACTAATTATTGGGAACATGATGGCAAAAAAAACTGAAAGAAATATTATTACAGGATTGGATATTGGTACTTCAAAAGTTGTAGCTTTGGTTGGTGAAATCAATCCAGACGGTTCTTTAGAATTGATTGGGATTGGTCGTCACGCTTCGCGAGGACTCAAACGAGGGGTAGTGGTAGATATTGAAGCAACAGTCAGCTCCATTCAGCGCGCGGTCCAAGAAGCCGAACTGATGGCAGGATGTGAAGTACGTTCTGTATTTACTGGCATCGCGGGTAGTCATATTCGTAGCTTAAGTTCACATGGCATTGTGGCTATTCGTGATTCAGAGGTGTCGCAAATTGATGTAGATCGTGTCATTGAAGCAGCAAAAGCAGTTGCAATTCCTGCGGATCAAAAAATACTGCACATTTTACCGCAAGAATTTATTATTGATAATCAAGGGAATATCCGTGAACCTATTGGTATGGCCGGTGTTCGTTTAGAGGCGCGCGTTCATTTGGTAACGGCCTCAGTCTCTGCTGCACAAAATATTGCAAAATGTGTGCGCCGTTGCGGCTTAGAAGTGGCTGACATTATTTTAGAGCCCTTGGCTTCGAGTCATGCGGTATTAACTGATGATGAAAAAGAGCTGGGCGTATGTCTGATAGATATTGGTGGGGGTACCACTGATATTGCGATTTTTCATGGTGGCGCAATTCAATATACTGGTGTGATTCCGATTGCTGGTGATCAAGTGACCAATGATATTGCAATGGCTTTGCGTACCCCAAGTAAATCGGCGGAATCGATTAAATTAAATTATGGTTCAGTTTTGCCAGAAAGTTTAAACTCAAATCAAATGATTGAAGTGAGCAGTATGCATGATCGGTCTGGGCGTAAAATCCCAACTAAAATGTTATCAGATGTGGTATCTGCACGTTATGAAGAATTATTTAATATGGTGCGTTCTGAGATACAACGGAGTGGTTATCATGATTTGATAGCAGCAGGGATTGCGTTAACTGGGGGTGCTTCCAGTGTGAATGGCGCTATTGAATTGGCTGAGTTGTGTTTTCAAATGCCTGTTCGACATGGATCTGCTGAGAATATTGTAGGGTTGTCTTCGGAAATTGTGAGTGATCCCAGTTATGCGACCGTAGTGGGACTATTATTGCATGGGTTTCAACAACAGTATGACAACTGCAGTGTGCGTGCTTCAGGAGGGAAAACAGATGGGGTATGGACGCGAATGAGAAAATGGTTTAATGTGAATTTTTAATCCAGAATAATTTAGGTTGATGGTTCTAGAATTGTCAACAATAAACTAGAGAGTGTCGGCAATTCACCAAATTGATTCGGAATAAGGCAGTATAATGGCGCTGTAGTGTACGCTATAAGTGTTAAATGGCGGAACATAGACGCCTTATTTTGAGCAATGTTGTGGGCTCGTCAACAGTCCCTAAAGCTTTCAGCTAAGAGGAATAATATAATGTTTGATATGACAGAGATCATGCAAGACAGTGCAGTTATAAAAGTAGTTGGTGTTGGTGGCGGCGGCGGTAATGCTGTTGAGCACATGGTGGCAGAAAATATCGAAGGTGTTGACTTTATTTGTGCGAACACCGACGCGCAAGCGTTACGTAATTCAAAAGCCAAAGTCATTATTCAATTGGGCAACGAATTAACCAAAGGATTGGGTGCAGGCGCCAATCCACAAATTGGTCGTCAAGCAGCAGAAGAAGATCGTGAGCAAATCAAGCAAGTATTGTTGGGTGCAGATATGGTGTTTATTACTGCTGGGATGGGTGGCGGCACAGGTTCAGGTGCGGCACCTGTTTTTGCTGAAGTGGCTAAAGAATTAGGCATTCTTACCGTTGCAGTTGTGACGAAGCCTTTTTCTTTTGAAGGTAAACAGCGTGCTTTGGCTGCGGAAGAAGCTATCCGTGCTTTATCGCAAAATGTTGATTCGTTGATTACCATTCCAAATAATAAATTATTAAGTGTTTTAGGCAAAAATATTTCTTTGTTGAATGCGTTTAAAGCCGCTAACAATGTTTTATTAGGGGCTGTAAAAGGTATTTCTGATTTAATTACTCGTCCTGGCTTAATCAATGTGGATTTTGCAGACGTACGGACTGTGATGTCAGAAATGGGTATGGCCATGATGGGGACAGGGTGCGCAACCGGGGATCAAAGGGCGCGTCGTGCTGCTGAAGCTGCGATCGCTTCTCCTTTGTTAGAAGACATTAATTTTTCTGGCGCACGCGGTATTTTGGTTAATATTACTGCCGGTATGGATATGTCTATTGGTGAGTTTGAAGAAGTGGGTGATGTGGTAAAAGAGTTTATTTCTGATGAAGCCACTGTGGTTGTGGGAACGGTGATTGACCCATTGATGACAGATGAGCTGCGTGTCACAGTCATTGTGACCGGTCTAGGGGGGGCACCTCGCCACCGTAATGGTGTTTTATCGAACAAATCTGCCTCTGTTTCTGAAAGTAGACGTGGCGATGGGTCTTTTGACTATCAGCAATTAGAACGGCCTGCTGTGCTCAGAAAGCAATCGGGAGTGATAACTCCTACAAAAAATGCGCCTGCGCAAGAAACTTTGCCTGATGTGGATTATTTAGATATCCCCGCATTTTTGCGGCGCCAAGAAGAGAAAGTTTAGGCTTCTCGCTAATCATCCCGATCGTAAAGAGAGATCTGCTGGCTTATGGCTTTTATAGTTGGAGATCCTTTATGCTCGGGATGGCGTATGCGGTGAGCGTTACCAAATCGTAATTTAAAAATTCGGGTTATCATGCCTAAACGTACAGACATTCAGTCTATTTTAATTCTTGGTGCGGGTCCTATTGTGATTGGACAGGCATGTGAATTTGACTATTCTGGTACACAAGCTGTACGCGCTTTAAAAAAAGAAGGTTACCGTATTATTCTGATTAATTCTAATCCTGCCACAATTATGACGGATCCAGAATTAGCCGATGCCACGTATATCGAGCCAGTATTGTGGCCAGAAGTAGCTGCTGTCATCAAAAAAGAACGACCTGACGCATTATTACCCACCATGGGTGGGCAAACCGCTTTGAATTGCGCGCTAGATTTGGTTCGTCATGGTGTATTGGACGAGTACCAAGTGCAATTGATTGGGGCTAGTCAAGAAGCCATCGATAAAGCAGAAGACCGAGACAAATTTCGTTTGTTGATGCAAGAAATTGGCTTGGAGATGCCGCGGTCGATGATTGCCCATAATTTGGATGAGGCAATGCTCGCTGTAGAGCATTTGGGATTCCCTGCTATTATTCGTCCTTCCTTTACTATGGGGGGCTCCGGAGGGGGGATTGCGTATAATTTAGAGGAATTTAACAGTATATGCCAACGAGGCTTAGACCTCTCTCCGACTCGGGAGTTACTGATAGATGAATCAGTTCTTGGCTGGAAAGAGTATGAGATGGAAGTGGTGCGCGATCGGAATGATAATTGCATCATTGTGTGTAGCATTGAGAATCTTGACCCCATGGGGGTGCATACAGGGGATTCGATTACTGTAGCACCTGCTCAAACTTTAACGGATAAAGAATATCAACGGATGCGGGATGCTGCTATAAAAGTGTTGCGTGCGGTGGGCGTCGATACGGGTGGGTCTAATGTTCAATTTGCAGTAAATCCAGCCGATGGCCGTCTATTGGTAATTGAAATGAATCCCCGTGTTTCGCGTAGCTCGGCGTTGGCTTCGAAAGCAACCGGGTTTCCAATTGCCAAAATCGCAGCATTGTTGGCAGTGGGATACACCTTAGATGAACTTAAAAATGATATCACAGAGGGTAAAACCCCGGCTTCTTTTGAGCCGACTTTAGATTATGTGGTCACTAAAATGCCACGGTTTAATTTTGATAAATTTCCGCAAACCCCTAAAACATTGACTACGCAAATGAAGTCGGTCGGTGAAGTGATGGCGATCGGCGCTAATTTTCAAGAATCTTTGCAAAAAGCCATCCGGGGTTTGGAAATCGACCGTTATGGTTTGCAGTCTCTATTAGTGGATGAAGAAAAGTCAGTGATGCTGGGTTATTTGCAAGAACCAACGCCTGATCGATTATGGTATATCGCGGACGCATTTCGTCAGGGTCTGACTTTAGAAAAAATTCATGAAGAGTCTCGCGTGGATCCATGGTTTTTAGCGCAAATTAGAGAACTGGTAGAATTTGAACAAGAGATTGTGGGGAAAAAACTGTCTGATTTAGATGCGCCTCTGTTGCGTTTGTTAAAACAGCGCGGTTTTTCGGATATTTATTTGGCTCAATTGTTAGACTGTGAAGAGTCTGCCGTTCGACAACATCGATGGTCACTGGATATCAGGCCCGTCTATCAACGGATTGATTCCTGTGCTGCAGAATTTGCTAGTAACACGGCCTATCTTTATTCTTGTTACCAGACTGTCTGCGAAGCACAACCGTCTTGGTCGCGCCCTAAAATAATGATTTTGGGCGGTGGTCCTAATCGGATTGGTCAAGGCATTGAGTTTGATTACTGCTGTGTTCATGCTGCGTTTGCATTACGCGAAGCGGGTTATGAAACGATTATGGTGAATTGTAATCCTGAAACGGTTTCTACCGATGTGGATACGACTGATCGCTTGTATTTTGAACCAGTAACCTTGGAAGATATTTTAGAGGTGTACGCGAAGGAGCAGCCATTGGGTGTGATTGTCCACTATGGTGGACAAACGCCGTTAAAATTGGCCCAAGACTTGGCTGAAAACGGTGTCAGCATTTTAGGAACTTCGCCCGATGCCATTGACGAAGCAGAGGACCGAGAAAGATTTCAGCAATTGGTGACACGTCTGGGATTAACCCAACCCGCGAATGGTACTGTTCGCAGCGAAGAAGCTGCGATTGAATTGGCCAATCGCATTGGTTATCCATTGGTGGTCCGACCCTCTTATGTTCTCGGTGGGCGTGCGATGGAGATTGTATATCAAGAAGCTGATTTACGGCATTATTTGGAAAAAGCCGTCCATGTATCGCATGACTCTCCGGTGTTGTTGGACAAGTTTTTGGAAGATGCGATTGAAGTAGATATTGATGCGGTCTGTGATGGCAAGGATGTATTGATTGGCGCAGTGATGGAGCATATAGAGCAAGCGGGTATTCATTCTGGAGATTCTGCTTGTACGTTGCCGCCCTTTAGTTTGTCTATAGTGGTGCAGGAAGATCTGAAAGACCAAGTAACCAGAATGGCGCAGGCATTGCATGTTATAGGTTTGTTGAACGTTCAGTTTGCAATTCAAGGCGATGATATTTACGTCTTAGAGGTTAATCCGCGCGCATCCAGAACTGTTCCGTTTGTTTCCAAAGCCACTGGATTGCCTTTAGCAAAAATTGCGGCGCGGTGCAAAATTGGTCAATCTTTAAAACAGCAAGGCTTGCTTAAAGTTCAACAAACCCCTGGGTTTTATTCTATCAAATTACCCGTTTTTCCGTTTATCAAATTTTCTGGTGTTGATTCTATTTTAGGTCCAGAAATGAAATCGACAGGAGAAGTCATGGGTATTGCAAAGCGTTTTGGGCAAGCTTATGCTAAAGCTCAACGCGGCGCGGGTTGTGATATTCCCTCTCGACGTTGTGCGTTTTTATCCGTACGCGATACCGATAAATCACGGATCGGAGAAATTGCTAAGCGTTTGATAGCATTAGGTTTTGAAATTATTGCAACCAGAGGGACTGCCGCGGTGATCAAGGCTGCAGGTATTCCTTGCCAGCCCGTATTTAAAGTGGCAGAGGGTAGACCGCATATCGTAGATTATATTAAGAACCATGAGATTGATTTTATTGTCAATACTACTGATGGTAAGCAAGCCATCGCCGATTCGTTTGAAATTCGGAGATCAGCGCTGCAATACAATATAAGTTATACCACAACATTGTCGGGTGCTGAGGCAGCTTGTTTGGCAATGAAATATGAAGACAGAGAAACTGTCACACGATTACAAGATTTACTTGCGAGGTTCAGCTATGAAACATCCTATGACGGTTGAGGGCTCTGACGCTCTAAAAGCAGAATTGCACCGTTTAAAAACGATTGAAAGACCCAGAATCATTGAAGCCATTGCCGTGGCACGCGCCCATGGCGATTTGAAAGAAAATGCAGAATATCATGCTGCACGGGAAGAGCAAAGTTTTGCGGAAGGACGGATTATTGAGCTAGAAGCGAAGCTAGCGCATGCGCAAATTGTGGATACTAGTCGCTTGCCAAATAATGATAAAGTGGTATTCGGTGCTACGGTGACGTTATTGCATGTTGAATCGGACGCTGAAGTCGCTTATCGAATTGTGGGTGAGGATGAGGCTAATATTAAATTAGGAAAAATATCTTATCAATCTCCGATTGGGCGTGCTTTGATCGGAAAAAGTCTAGATGATACGGTGCTGGTGAATACACCTGGCGGCACGGTGGAATACGAGATCATCGGTGTGAAGTACTCTTAAGGCTCCATTTCTGAAAGCGCAATGACGAATACAGCAGTGAGCTGAATTAGAAAACTATAGAAACGGGGCAGAAATGGGTGTCATTTCTGGCCCGTTCCTAAACTCAACATGCTCGCGCACAACACCATAAATCCACTCTGCGGACTCCGGCTTGTTTCAGTGTTTTTGCGACTGCATTGGCAGTGGCGCCAGTTGTAAACAAATCATCAATTAAAGTGATATGTTGATAGGGTAACGCTCCGGCTTGAAAGGCATGTAGAAGATTGGTGCGCCGTTGTTTGGCATCTAAACCTGCTTGGGCCAGGGTTGGCAAAATTTTGGTGCATCCTTGGAGTAAACAGGGTTTTTGGATGAGGGTGCTTAGGTTCTGGGCTAGAATAGCGGCTTGATTAAACCCTCTGTTTTGTAGACGCGTACCATGCAAGGGGATAGGAATTAGGCACTCTGTAGCATCGTCTTCGTCTTTGGCTTCTAACATCAGCTGGGTCAGAAAAGACGCCAAATATAAAGCTGCCTCATATTTGAATGCATGGAGCAACGTTCTTAGGGGCTCAGTAAAGCGATAGGCGGTGTAAACGCGATCTAGATCGGGTGGTTTGACACTGCAGGCACCACAGATGGAGGGTGTTTTTTGCGGAAGAGGGATAGCACAGGAGCGGCACGCAGGTCCTAACGGATCGAGCAGGGCAATGCATGCGTGGCAAATAGCATATTGATCCCGATGGTACTGACGACAGATTCGGCATATAACGGCTAAACGCAATCCAGGGGTGCGAGTGAACATATTTTATTCCATTTTTCGTTGAACTGAGTATTTTGTGATAAACTCCGGCTTTCATTTTAATTGTTTTGGTTATGAAATCAATATTAGAAATTGGCCAATCCTTTAATGCGCATGCCGGTGAGTATGAGGCTGAGGCTCAGGTGCAATTGGAAATTGGTCAACGCTTATTTGAGCGATTAGACTATTTAAAAATGTCACCGCGTACTATTTTAGATATAGGCTGTGGCCCAGGTACGTTTTTGACGCAATTAGCTGAACGTTATCCTAAAGCAGAAATTGTGGCCCTCGATATCGCACATTCTATGTTATCGATCGCTAAAACTAAGCAAAAACCTAATGATTCATGGCATATGATCAATGCTGATATGCACAAAATGCCTTTTGCGAATGATCAATTTGATTTGATTTTTTCAAATCAGGTTTTACATTGGACGCATTCACTCCCTGCTGTGCTTGGCGAGTGGCAGCGTATTCTACGGCCGGATGGCTGCTTATTGTTCTCTACATTGGGTCCCGATACTTTTCAAGAATTGAGACAAGCGTTTCAGCAAGTCGATGCCCATGCGCATGTGAATACATTTTATGATATGCATCACGTTGGAGATTGTTTGTTGAAGCAAGCGTTTGCGGATCCCGTAGTTGATATGGAAGTGATCGTGGCTCATTATTCTTCATTACCCAGTATGCTGGGTAGTATCAAAGCCCAAGGGGTCAAAAACATCCACGAAAAACGTAAATCTGGGCTGATGGGCAAAGATGCGTGGCGTAGATTTGAAGAGTCTATGGCATTGACGCAAACGCTTACGCACAAATATCCATTAACGTATGAAGTGGTCTACGGGCATGCCTGGAAGTCTGCGCATCAGCGTCTTAACCATGGTGGGGAAACCACCATTAGTATTGCTGAACTGAAGGCGTCTTTGCCTTCGCAACGGGTTTAGTATCACGTATGAGCAAAACGTGACAAAATATCGATAAAATGAGATGCTAAAAGTCATATTGTCGTTTTGAGATTTTTTGTTATGGAATTCCAGAGTCGGTATACTGCCCATCAGCCTGATTCCGAAGGGTTTATTCATTATTCTGATGCTGAAAATAATGTATGGCAGCAATTATTTTCGCGGCAAAAAAAGCTGATAGTGGGACGAGCGGTGGATGACCATCTGGCTGGATTAGATGCGCTGCAACTCACTGAAGAGTGTATTCCCCAATTGCCTGAAATCAATCAGCGTTTAGCAAGTTTGACCGGCTGGGAAGTAGCGCCAGTTGCTGCCTTGATTTCTGCACGTGCTTTTTTTGAATTATTGGCAGCACGCCGATTTCCTGCAGCCACCTTTATCCGCACCCAAGAAGAATTAAATTATGTAAAAGAGCCTGATATTTTTCATGAAATTTTTGGGCATTGTCCGTTATTGGTAGAGCCTACTTATGCGGATTTTATGCAAAATTATGCGCAATTGGTTTTAACCCTTCCTGAAACAGATTGGCCTTTGCTCCAGCGCTTATTTTGGTTCACAGTCGAATTTGGTTTGATTGAGACGCCTCAAGGGTTACGTGCTTATGGCGGCGGGATTTTATCTTCTGTGACAGAAACAGTGTACTGTGTTGAAAGCGCTATTCCGTTGAGGATTTTCTTTGATCCTTTGGCTGCATTACGCACGCCGTATCGTATTGACCGACTGCAAAACGCCTATTTTGTGATTAAGGATTTCGCGCAATTATATGCGATGACTCAAGCAAATTTGCCGGATATCCTCGCTCAAGCTAGAAGTTTGGGAGAATTTCCAGCGTTGTTTTCTATTGAGTCACTCAGTCCTAATATTCATATCCATGCTTGTTGAACTCAAGGGTTATGCTATGCGTATGATACCGATTGTAAAATAGGCAAAGTCTTGTTAATATGGTTTCATATTTTGTATTTATTGATGCAATTCCAGGAGTATCGTTTGATTAATGTACTCATTGTAGATGACCATGCTTTGGTGAGAATGGGTATTCGACGGTTATTAGATGATTTGCCAGATATTGCTGTGGTAGGTGAAGCAGAAAATGGTGAGCGTGCGTTGGAGTTTATTCGGTCGCACAAACCAGATGTTGTACTATTAGATATGAAAATGCCAGGGATTGATGGTTGGGAAGTGACGCGTCGTCTCCAGAAGTCTCATCCAGAAGTGAAGGTCATTGCGGTGACGGCATTGACCACTGAAAGTTTACCCAGCCGAGTTTTGCAATTAGGCGCCATGGGATATTTAACCAAAGAGTCAGGTTCTCAAGATCTCTCCGCAGCCATTCGTAAAGTATATAAAGGTGAGCGTTATCTCAGTGCGGAAATTGCGCAAAAAATGGCGATAGACAGTTTGCAAGCCCACCAAGATTCTCCTTTTGATGCCTTGTCTGAACGTGAAATGCAGGTGATGCTAATGATTACTCGGGGTGTAACGGTTCAAGATATTTCAACACGCTTATTTCTCAGCACTAAAACGATCAACGGCTATCGTTATCGGATATTTGACAAATTAGCTGTAAAAAACGATGTGGAGTTGACTTATCTGGCAATGAAACATCGCTTGGTTGAACGACCTGAAGAGACCTAACACATTCAATTTTATCCTGTCCGTTCCCCTTCCGCGCTTTCCAGAAGAATCTGAGTCACGAATGTGACAACGTGTTTGATCTTGTGTATTTTGAGAATACGACTAATATTGAATAATGCCACTGCATGATCGCAGTGAGATTTTCATAAATATAAAAGGAGGTTTGCTATGAAGTCTAAATATTTAATCGTTGCAGTTCTAGCCTTGGGACTTTCTTCAGTTGCCGGTGCAGTGGGTTGTAGTAATGATATAGATTGCGAGAGAGTGAATTGCGAGCATCGTGCAAAGGGGATAAGTGTCTATTTAGGGGATAAGGGAACGTATGTTGATGTTAAGGCGACTACTTCGGCAGTATGTAAAAAAGTTGGAGGGGAGGCAAAGGGGCTAGTTGGTCATTGTGTGTGTAATCTGACGATCAGTGAATAGTTGACACACTAACTGCCTTCTTCTGTTATGGAATATGGCAAGAAGACTGTGATACCATTCTTTTTTTGCTAAAATAAAGCGATGTTTGCATGAGCGGACAACAGTTTAATTTTGATGTCAGCCAATCTCTGCATACGTTACCGACCCAACCCGGTGTGTATAAAATGCTGGATGCAGAAGGGGGCGTACTCTATGTCGGTAAAGCGCTGAATTTGAAAAAAAGAGTGTCCTCTTATTTCAGTCGTTCCGTGCAAAGCAGCAAAAATAGGGCTTTGATCAGTCAAATTAAGCAGATAGCGGTTACGGTGACACGTTCAGAAACCGAAGCATTGATTCTCGAAAATTCATGGATCAAACTATTTCAGCCTAAATACAATATTCTGTTGCGCGATGATAAATCTTATCCTTTTATTTATATTTCTGAGCATCCCTTGTTTCCGAGTATTTCATTGGTCAGAAGGAAAAAAAAACCGAATGTCAGCCATTATTTTGGCCCTTATCCCAGTACCGCGTCAGTCCACAAAACACTCCATTTGATCCATAAATTATTTAAGATCCGCAATTGCACGGATATGTATTTTAATGCGCGCTCCCGTCCTTGTTTGCAATATCAAATCAAACGCTGTACGGCACCTTGTGTGCATTTGATTTCCCCAACGCATTATCAACAGGCAATTGTCGATGCGAAACGATTTTTACAGGGCAAGAGCCAACAAATTTTGGAAGATTTGAGTCTGAGGATGCAAACGGCGGTGGAAAATCTGGCTTATGAGGAAGCGGCTGTATTGCGTGACCAAATCAAGCATTTGCGCACTGTGCAAGAAGAGCAAGCGATGGTACAAGCGAGTGGGGATGTCGATGTCATTGTGTTAGAGGCACAACCTGGATTTGCGTGTGTCCAATGGGTTAAGATTAGACAAGGAGAGGTGCTGGCGACTGATCATTACTTCCCTTCGGTGCCTGTTGAGAGTTTAGACACCGATCTGAATGAAGATGCGTTATGGCAACAAGTGTTTAGCGCATTTCTGGCCCAAATATATTTTGAGACACCGGAACGAATTCCCAAAACAGTCATCACGGATCGCGTCATCCAAGAAAATGAAGGCTTGGAAGCGGCATTAACTGACTTACGTGGTAAAGCTTGTCAGATCAAGGTTGCGCAACGGGGCTTGGCAAAGCGCTGGCTTGAATTTGCCACTCAAAATTTACAATTGACCATCAGTAAACATGCGAGCTCGCAAGCGACTATGCAAGCGCGTATGGAGGCATTGACCCAGTGGTTGCAGCGCCCAAGTATTATTCGCAAAATAGAGTGTTTTGATATCAGTCATTTTCAAGGCGACGCGACAGTGGCTTCTTGCGTGGTATTTGATGAACAGGGGCCAGTGAAGCGTGCGTACCGACGGTTTAATATTCATGACGTGACAGCCAATGATGATTACGCTGCGATGGAACAGGCTTTGACGCGCAGATATCAAAATAAGGATCAAGATTTACCAGATTTGTTGATAGTGGATGGTGGATTGGGACAAGTGAGGGTGGCTCAGCGGGTATTGGCCGCTTTAGAGCTTACAGATCAGATCACCATTTTAGGCGTAGCCAAAGGTCGTACGCGCAAATCGGGCTGGGAAACATTTATTTTTGCGACAGAACAGGGCAATGATGTGGTGCTAGAGGAGCGCTCTCCCATCCGGCATTTGTTACAATTTATCCGGGATGAAGCACATCGATTTGCGATCCAGGCCCACCGTAAAAAACGCGACAAATCCAGTTTGAGTAGCACTTTAGAGTCGATTGAGGGCATTGGCCCTAAACGGCGTAAGGCCTTGCTCCAGCGTTTTGGAGGGATGCGCGAACTACGTAGAGCTCCGGTCGATGAACTTATGAAAGTAAAGGGCATTAGTGAAGAACTAGCCCAAAAAATTTATGCTTTTTTTCATGCTTAAGGCACGAACCTGAGTAGGTTCGGCCGCTAAATTGTATGTTACTTTTTTCCGCTGTACGGCAAGACACTCATATTTGATTCTACTGGTTTCATCGTCTCAGCGGTTTCGTTAGAAGTAAACAAACCGGCCTCATGTCGTTCTATAAGACGTGTTTTACAAGTCTTAGCAGACGTGTTCAGCATTTTGAAAAAAGGTGTTTTTTGCAATTCTTGCGATATATCGTTAGCTAAGTTCATGACTAATGTAATAGCAATAGTGAAAGTAATTGGCGCTATTTGGTCGGAATTATTTCTATAAACTTTACTGCAAATCATGCCGCGTAAATAGAGTAATTGTAAAACTAATTTATAATCACCTATAGTTGGGTCTGCGATTTGCGTCCATATAAATAATCCTGCATGAGTATGTATAAGAGCCTGTTTTAGTTTTTCTGCGTTTGCCTGATCAAGCCTGGCTTGAGCAACAAATTTTTCTACTAGGGTGCGTTTTTCGATGTCTGAGGTAACGTCGGAAATTTGTTTAAATTTTTCTAGTAGTATTCGAATGATGTTGCATTTGCCATCTATCTCTGGATTTTTTTTGTATTCAACCTGATAAAATAAACAAGCAATACTGACGCTATCTTTCTCAAAAGCATATTCTCTTAGGACTGCATCCCGATCGGCAGCAGTAGCCATTAGACCAACTATAGGTCTACTAGTATTACCGACGCGTAGCGCGAAATCAGTAGCTAAAAGACATTGCGATAAATTGATCAGCAATAGGTCTAAAGGAGCCTGTTCTGCAATAGTTTGAATGAGCTCTAAATTACTTATTGCGTGGCGGATCGCAAAACTTAGGCTATCCTGTTTTTCTTCATGAAAAGAAACGTCTAGTTTATTAAGTTTTTTAATGGGTCTGTGGCTTTTATTAGATTTGAATTCTATTTTTTGCAATGACACGTCAGATATTTGATTGATCGTATGAGAGACCTGCATGCCATGTTCTAATAATTCTCGAACGAACTGTGTCGCATGCGGTTCTTCATGATAATAAATACAGGCTTGCAATATACTGAATTGTTGGTCTTTAATAATAAATTGCGGTTCGTATAATGTGTCGTTATTTTCTAGGAGTAAACGAAAGCCTTCAAGATTGTTCTTTAGAAATAGAGTCATTAATAATGATTGATATATGGGGGTTTCTTTAATTTTGTAACCGCCCAATATCATTTGTTTAAGGTGAAAATAAGTACGAAAATCCTGGTCTTCGGCATAAAGAAAGCGAGCCATCATGCATAATGTCGTGACGTTAGGTAGGGTAGCATTCTCTATGTGTTTAAATAGCGTTTCAAAATGACTGTATTTTTTATATTGAGTAAAATGGGGCAATAGCGTTTTAACCGCTGTTTGATCTCCGCTTTCTAAAGCGGTGGAAAAATAAACAGCCAAGGACAGTGCAACGAAACCTAGACGTTCTTTTTGTGCTGTAATGAAACGCTGTTCACTTGCATTAGCGTAGAATAATACACCCCAGCATTCCAATTCTAATTGCTCTAGTTTGGCCATGACATGAATGAATTGCGCTGATTTTGGCGCATCGCTCATCCCTGATTCAGTTAAATCACCTAAAATAGCATCGACCTTTGTTCTAATCTCGTCTAGGTCGGTTGTACTTTTATCTTTGACCGGTTGGATGGCTATTGGAGCGACGATTTGAGTCGCTAAAAAGAACGCGGGTTGGGTGGTGGTGTTTGTTGGACGCGTAGGCGTGGTTGGGTTATCTGTAGGGTTACTAATGATTGCGAGTAGGGTTGCATATTGAATATGGCGTACATCTTGAACAACTTCATTATAGGAGTTCATTTTTTCTACGCTTACAATAAATGTCTCAATATCGCGGATTATTTGCGCACGACTGTTGGCATCGAAATTGCCTTGCTCCATACGTCTAGATAATTGGATATCTTGTAGGGTAATCTCTGGACTGACTCGCTCTATTTCTTGGGTTTTCATGGTCATTAAGGTGGAAAATAATGCTTGAAAAGGTAAATAATGGGCTGTAATTTCTTGGTCAATTTGGATGAATAGAGGGTCTTCTGCTGTAAGAACAGTTTTTTGTGTGTTATCCAATATAGAAACTGTTGTACTGAT
>CAIRCS010000038.1 GCA_903877115.1 uncultured Legionella sp. | reverse complement strand
ATTCATGGTTAAAAATATAGTAGTTCTTGGGACGCAATGGGGTGATGAAGGCAAAGGAAAAATTGTTGATTTGCTGACTCAAAATGCGCAGGCTGTGGTGCGTTACCAAGGTGGGCACAACGCAGGCCATACTCTTAAAATTAATGGCCAAAAAACCGTATTGCATTTGGTACCTTCGGGCATTTTGCGTCGCCATGTAAACTGCTACATAGGGAATGGGGTTGTGGTGTCTCCTCAGGCATTGATTGATGAAATTCTTGCCTTAGAACAAACCGGACTAGATGTGCGTTCACGGTTACAAATCGCGGCCTCTTGTCCCATGATTTTACCTTGTCATGTTGCCTTGGATAAAGCTCGCGAAGAAAAAAGCATCAAGATTGGTACGACTGGTCGCGGAATTGGGCCAGCCTATGAGGATAAAGTTGCTCGTCGCGCTATAAAAATGAATGACTTGCTCCATCCAGAGCGACTTGAGAAAAAACTCGTAGAATTGATTGATTATCATAATTTCATGATAACCCAATATTACCACCAGCCTGCCATTGATGCACAAGCAGTGTTAGCCGATGCGCTAGAATGGGCCAAAATATTAGGTCCTATGATTACAGATGTCACCACGGCTATTCATGCGCATGTCCAGCGTAACGATGTGATTTTATTTGAAGGCGCGCAAGGTGTTTATTTGGACATTGATCATGGAACGTATCCTTTTGTAACGTCTTCTAATACTTGTGTAGGCAGCGTCACCAACGGTTCTGGATTAGGTCCGCGGTGTTTGGATTATATTCTAGGTATTACTAAGGCTTATACAACTCGAGTAGGATCTGGTCCATTTCCTACAGAGTTGCACGATAATATTGGGAAACGTCTGGCGGAACGCGGTGTAGAATTTGGTGCAACGACTGGTCGTGCGCGACGATGTGGTTGGTTTGATGCGGTATTAGTGAAACGCGCGATTGAATTGAATAGTATTAGCGGCCTATGTTTGACCAAATTAGATGTGTTGGATGGTTTGGATGAGATCCAAATTGCGGTAGCTTATCAAGACAAAAATGGGAAGCGGCTCCAAGCGCCGCCCAATGCTGCAGAAGACTACGAAGGTTTAACGTCTATTTATGAGACGGTGCCAGGCTGGCAAGCGACTACAGCTGATGTGACAAGCATGAACGCATTACCGGTTAATGCCCGTAACTATATTGCTTATTTGGAAAAACTATTAGGTGTGCCTATTTCTATGGTTTCTACAGGACCGGAACGAGATTCAACGATTATGAACCATGATATTTGGCGGAGTGACAGCCATAGTAAATCTAAAAAAGATGAAGCACTGAGTGAATGAGGGTTGTACGATGTTGATGCGCATTGCTATTGTGTTGTGTTTATGTTTCAGCATGGTGATGGGTGTTCATGCCCTGCCATTGAAAAAAGATGTTTTGGCAGAAGATATATTGGTGTATATCAACCAATTTCGAGTTCGGCAGGGGTTGACAAAATTGCATATGCATCCTCTTCTGACTCAGGAAGCCGCTCAACATAGCGCTGATATGGCAGAGCATCGCGTAGCATTTGGGCATGATGGCTTTGAACAACGCATTGCGCATTTGCAGAAAAAAATTCAAACCGCGCAAGGCGGGGCGGAAAATGTGGCATATAATTATAAAACTGCCAAAATTGTGGCAGAAGGTTGGATCAAAAGCCCTGGTCATCGCCGCAATATTCTCGGGCGCTATAATCAGACTGGCATCGGTATTGTTCGGGATAAATCCGGTAAGCTCTATTTTACGCAATTATTCTTAAAGGCCTGACGAATTTTGTCTCGTGCGGATCTGCCTAAACGATTGTAAACGTTGATTTGTGTCTTAGGGTCCTGCCGCGTCATTCTTCGTCGAGTAACGAGAAAAGACAAAATTAGTCATCCACTGTACCTAGGGCTTGTCATCGGATTAAAACTTGTGATCCAAGACCAATGCTTCTAATTCAATTTGTGTTTCTTGCATGACGTGGATAATTTGTTGGTATAAGCTTTCTAATAAAAGTGATTGGTTGCTTTGATAATATGCTTCGAAATGTTGGCAAGCATATTGAAGTTTGACTAATCCTGTATAGATGGCACCACCTTTCATTTTATGCGCTAATTTTTCTATTATTTCCCATTTTCCTTGCTGGTGTGCCTGAGTGTAAGCAGTCTTTTCATTTGGAAACTCTTGTGTAATCAAAGTGTTCAAAATGGAGAAAAATGAATCTTGGTCGGCATTCATGTTTTTGATACAGGATGGGATGCTTATAATAGGGTATTTATCTAAGTCAAAAAGACACTTTTCATGGGTAGCCAGGGATAAAGGAGGAATGAATGGTGATTTTAGAGGGTTATTTGTTTGCATAGTGTCTTAGCGAAACTCTCCCAAAATCAACTAGTCCTTAAGTCATTGTGACGCTGTGCAGACTTGGCGTCAAGTGGGAAAATTTTAATATACTTGGTATGTCCAAAAGGGTTCAAATTAGATTTGAGCAGAGTATATAAACTGTATATTTAGAAAACAGGTGCAATTTGTTCCAAATCCTGGTATTATACTGACCAGATTTTACATTGATTTATCAGGAAATCGCATGACTAATTTTTCAGACTTACAATTATCTCCACGCCTATTGCAAGCAATTGGTGATTTGGGGTTTCAAACACCTTCCCCTATTCAACAGGAAACAATTCCTGGCATGTTACAAAAACGCGACATGATCGCTTTGGCGCAGACAGGGACAGGGAAAACCGCAGCATTTGCTTTGCCCATTTTAGAAAATTTGCTTCTAGAAACGGCTGCACCGCAAGCCCTTGTTCTTGCCCCTACGCGTGAATTGGCAATTCAAGTGGGTGAACATTTTGAATCACTGGGTAAACATATGCCAGGATTAAAGGTCACCGTCATTTGTGGTGGCCAAGATTACCGCCCTCAATTAAAGAAATTGAAAGATGGTGCGCATATTGTGGTGGGAACGCCAGGCCGAATTTTAGATCATTTACAACGCGGAACGCTAAAATTAGATCGTTTACGGACATTGATTTTAGATGAAGCGGATGAAATGCTCCGTATGGGCTTTATTGAAGATGTGGAAACAGTATTGAAGCAATTACCTGAAGTTCGGCAAATTGCTTTGTTTTCCGCGACGATGCCTCCTAGAATTAGACAAATTGCCAAACAATATTTACAAGATCCTTTATCAGTAGAAATTCGTGAATCGACTGCAACGGTAAAAAGTATTGAACAACGATTTGTGATGACTGCTCAAGGACAAAAATCCAATACCTTATTGCGCTTTTTGGCGGTTGAAGACTACCAAGGTATGATCGTGTTTGTTCGGACCAAGACTAGTACAGAAGAAGTTGCGGAAGCGTTGGTTGCTCAAGGATATCGTGCCATGGCGATTCATGGTGATATTTCTCAAGCGTTGCGTGAGCGTATTATTGCGCAATTTAAACAAGGTGCGATAGATATCTTAGTCGCGACAGATGTAGCGGCGCGTGGCTTGGACGTGGATCGTGTGACGCATGTTATCAATTATGATATGGCTCATGATTGTGAAACCTATGTACATCGAATTGGTCGTACTGGGCGCGCTGGACGCTCTGGCGTGACCATTTTGTTTGTGACGCCTCGCGAAGGACGCATGATGGCGATGATTGAGCGCCATACTCGTCAGCGTATCGAAAAAGTCGCGGTGCCGCATGATGCGATGATTAATAAAGCGCGAGAACAACGAGTTAAGCAAAGAATGACGGCTAGATTGGAGCATGAACATTTACCGGCATATCAACGCATTATTGATACGTATCTGGAAGAAAATCCCACTGTGACAGCGAACCAAGCCGCGGCAGCACTGGCTTTGGAGTTACATCAAGACAAATCTTGGCAAAATTCATTACCTGCTGTGAAAGCGGAGTCGTCTTCGTATGAAGCATCTGCTCCTCGTTCGCGCTCAGAACGCGGTGGATTGAGTTTACGGCCTCGGTCTGGAGATAGACCGCTGGTGAGATCACCTCAGCGAGATCGCGCTGCGTCACCTGATTATCCACATGAAGTTTTTCGAATTGATGTGGGTAGAGTCCATGGGGTGAAGCCCGGAAATATTGTGGGTGCTATTGCAAATGAAGCTGGTTTGCAAAGTCGTCATATCACTGCACTGAAAATTCATGATGATCATTCTACGGTAAACTTACCGAAAGGCATGGCTAAAGAGGTGATTCACAAATTGAACAAAGCTTGGATTTGTGGACGTCAGTTGAATCTCACTGTGCTTGACTCTAGATAATATTATGAAGCGTACATGGATAGTATTCAGTTTAGGGTTGATATTGTCTCTGACGGTGTCTGCACAATCGCTCTCTAAATTTATTGTGTTTGGAGACAGTTTGTCAGATACCGGCAATAGTTATGAATATAGTCATCATACCAAACCGCCGGCTGCTTTATATTATCAGGGACGTTACAGTAATGGGCCGATTTGGATTGACTACGTGTTAAAGACATTGTTTCCAAATAAGACCCATCACAGGCTCCTCAATTATGCTTTTGGGGGCTCTGGTGTTCTCCAGAGTCAACCGAATGCCTTTACTTTAAGCCAGGAAGTCGATAGTTATTTATTGACGCACCAGGCCAAGGTTAAATCTGACAGTTGGTTTGTGATATGGATAGGGGCGAATGATTATTTGCTTAGTCCTAATAGCACCCAAAAGACTGTGAACAAAGTAATTGCTGAAATGGAGCGTAATATAGTTCGTTTGAGGGATCATGGTGCGCGGCATCTGGTTATTCTGGGTTTGCCAGATTTGGGGTTGTCTCCCTTTGCACAGGATCTTGATTTAAAAATCCAACTCTCTGGGGTGGTCCAAATCCATAACCATAGGTTAAAAGAAAGGATAGCAAAACTCCAAGTCCGTTTTCCAGAAACTGATTGGCATTACATGGATGTGAATCAAACATTTTCTGACTTGATAGCTCATCCGAAACAATATGGGTTTGTACATACGACGGAGCGTTGTTTAGAAACAGAAGTAAAAAATAATTCGGTTCGGAGTGCAGATAAGGGGCCAAGTGCGTGGTTGCGGATAGCACTAGGAAAACATGCCCGGAATGCACAAGAAAAGTGTCGAGATTATGTGTTTTTAGATCAAGTTCATCCGACAACGTATGTTCATCAAATGTTGGCCCAACAATTTGTGAAAATTGTCGAATAAACCAGGGGTAATGTAAGTCTGCTTTGACCTTTGGGTTTTTTGTAAGTCCTGTAAACTTATTAACTTTATTTTTAGCACCACCTTGTGTACAATATAAATCCACTATGTTTATTTGAATGAATTGTATGCAGAATGAAAAAGAGTCATTGGGTAAATTGAAGAATTCAAGCGAGGCATTGCCAAGCAAATCAAGTAAAGAGGATCTCTTGGCATTATTTCCAAAAATGGGATATGAAGCAGTGTATTCAGACGCACAGTCTTCTAACCCAAGCGCTCGGGTCCCATTATATTTCACTCATGGACAAGTTTTACTTTTTCCACCCTGCACAGATAAACCTAACAACGATAGTCAATTGAACGGTGTTTTTGAGAGTGTCAATCGTGCTTTTGGCGACAAGAGGGATTTATTACTTACCAAAGATTGGTTGTTATTTCCTATTTTTGAAGAGTGGAATCTTTTTTTTCCTGGGACATCAAGAAAATCTTGGGTTCTTTTGGCTTATTCCCGTCTTGAAAATCAGTTTTATTTATTGGATCCAACTGGGCCAAAACGTGCTTCTTTTTATAAAAATAATCTAAAATATTTAAATCAAGCATTGCAACGTACTTTTGTGGCCTCCTTCCATTCAGGATGGAAGACCTTCGAACCAACCCATCTTAATCTTCAGCCTTTAAACGATAGTTCCTCTAGTGAATTTTGGGTGGCATATTTTATTGAGCGTCTAACTTCTGATGGGAATTTGGCCGAGTTGCTTGAGTTGTCAACGCGCAAACCCCTTATGTTAGTGCAAGATGTGAAAATTGTTTTGTCGCAATTGAGTTCAAGTCAAACATATGAGTCTCAGTTCATAGAAAACATTAGTCTAATACATTCTGTGAGTAGCGAAGTTGATGATGTATTACGTTTTTGTGTTGCTGAGATTGAAAAACAAGATTATGGACATACGCAGGTAAGTACATCGGGTGTTGATTCATCAGTCCGGTCTCTTTTAAGTTATGGAGCCAATCAACCGATCTTGGCTAGCGGTGAGGGGGGGGGGCATCAGCAACAAAGCCATGGCTTTAGACTTAATTTTTATTCTATATTAATCTTTACTGGAGCGGCGTCGTCACTTGTGGCTTTGCTTTGTCTTGCCGCTTCATCTCCGATTATATCTGCAACCGCGACCACAGGCGTATTGGTTGTTGGGATGGCTTTGTTTGTAGCGGGAGCATTGGGGAAGTGTGGATTATTTGGCGGTGTGAAACCAACGCATAGAGATGAGGAAATTTTGGCCGGTATTGTCTCGAATCCTGGAGGCACCTTATAAATGCCGAGCCTATCTTTATTTCACCAGCCCTTCAACGAACAAATCTGCTCATAAGCTTTGCGTATTTGTTGTGTTTTTTCAGTAGCGGCTTTAATACTGCTCGTAGATGCGCCTTTCGCAATTAATTTGTCGGGATGATAATGACTCATTTTACGTCGATACGCGCGTTTGACTTCGGTTTTATTGGCTGTAGAAGTCACATTTAAGATCGCATAAGGATCTTCTACGCTATGCTGGTAGGTTGGATGAGGTTTTTGTCGATAGTGATTTTGGTGTTGCTGTTGTTGGTAGTTTTGACCCTGATTTTGATATTGGGTGCTGTGTTGCCAGCTGAAATACCAGGGAAAATCGCGAGTAAACTGCTGATGCTGATAAAGTGGTGCCAGTTGAAATTGGGAAAGAATCGTATTCAAAACGACAATTTTTTTCTCAGTCAATTGTCCTTGTTTGACAAATTGATATTGCATATCCATAAATAAACGCACTAGGAATGGTTTGTTGTGAATCGCTTTATGCAGATTATAGAGTTTGAGATCCAGATTAAATTGGATCGATTTTCCTTGAGAAAACCAATGCTGTGCTAGCTTTTTTTGGCTAGAATTGAGCTTCATCTGTTCTATGATTGCGTTAGCAAATTGAATGTCTTCGGGCGAAACATGGCCGTCAATTTTAGCAATATGCCCTAATGTTGCAAACATAGTTTCTAAAAAAATGCGTCGAATTTCCGGGTTTTTTTCGCTATGATAATGCCAAAAAGGGTGGGAAAAATGTAAATTTAGCCCGCGATCAAAAAAATTTCCGATGAGTAAACCAAATAATGCGCCAGCTGGTCCGGCAATTAGAAAACCAAAGAATGCACCAATCAATTTTCCCCACCACGATTTGTTGGTGAATAATTGATATAAATTCATTCAAACTCCTGATTGAAAAAAATAACTTTCTGTAATGTGCCACTTTGTTCGACTTTTATCCGTGGAAGGCATCTATTAAAAGTCGAGCATCTGTTAATTTTATGGGTGAGTAGGATTAGGATTATAACCTGAGATTGGCGTATAATCCTATTCTGTTTTATTTCAAGTTGCGGTATGAGAAAAATTTATACGTTTGTGATGTACCTTTTAGTACCTGTTGTTCTCTTGCGGTTGTTGTGGAAAGGTCGGCGTTCACCAGCCTATCGACACAGAATTTCTGAGCGTTTTTCTTTGCGAAAATTGGCGCCTGCTGATGTTTGGGTTCACGCCGTTTCTATGGGTGAGGTGGTTGCTGTCACGCCTTTGGTAGAATGCCTCCTAGCGCAGAATTTACGTGTACTGATGACCACCATGACGCCAACGGGTTCACAGCAAATTTTGACCCGCTTCAAATCAAAAGTTGCGCATCAGTACATTCCTTATGATTTACCGCAGTGCTTTCGTCGGTTTTTTAAACAAGTAAAGCCTAAAATCGGGATCATTATGGAAACCGAGTTGTGGCCCAATATGGTGTATGAAGCACAGAGTGCGGGCGTGCCCATGGTGCTTGCGAACGCGCGTTTGTCGGACAAGGCTTATGTGCAGTATCATCGGTTGCGTTGGTTTTTTGCTCCCATGCTGGCCAAATTCAGCTTGATTGGAACGCAATCTGTTTTAGACAGTCACCGGTATCAAGCCTTGGGGGCGCCCTCATCTAAAATAATGATGTTGGGAAATATGAAATTTGATTTATCTTATCCCCAATCAAATCAGTCTGATCTAGACGGCTTGCAAACTGCTTGGGGCTTGCACCGTCCTGTGTGGATTGCAGCGAGCACACATGAGGACGAAGAGGCACAATTATTAGCACAATTCTCTCGGATTAAACAAGCAATTCCAGAGATCTTATTGGTGTTCGCGCCACGCCGTCCTGAGCGCTTTCAAGCGGTGTATGCTATGGTGCAGCAACAGGGTTGGAACACGGGATTACGCAGTCAAATGCATACGCTTCAACCAGATAATGATGTAGTGGTTTTAGATTCCATGGGAGAGTTACTCCAATGTTATCGTTTGAGTGATTATGTGTTTGTAGGGGGGAGTTTGGTCCCAATTGGTGGGCACAATGTTTTAGAGCCTATTGCCATGCAAGTACCCGTTTTTTGTGGTCCATTTATGCAAAATTCCAAATCGGTTTGTGACGAATTGGTGAAACATCAAGCGTTGCAAATCTGTACTTCGGCAGAAGATATTGCAGACAAATTGATTGCACTTTATCAGAATCCTGCGAAACGTGCTCAGCAAATTGAGCATGCATCGGCTGTATTGCGGACTAATAGCGGTGCTGTGGCCCGCTATTCTGGGAAAATAGAGGAGTTGTTGCAAGGATAAAGGATAGGTTGTTGTATTACCCAGTTCGAATTCCCGCGGCGTGACCGCGGGATCCGGAGTCTTAATTGCCTTGATTTTGTCTTTCTTTGATTTCAGACAGTGCTTTGCAATCAATACATAAGGTTGCAGTAGGTCGAGCTTCTAGGCGGCGTAAGCCAATTTCAATGCCGCATGCTTCGCAATAACCAAAATCATTATCTAATAAACGTTCAAGTCCGTCTTCAATTTTTTTGATGAGTTTGCGTTCTCGGTCGCGAGTGCGCAATTCTAGACTAAATCCCTCTTCTTGACTGGCGCGATCAGATGGATCGGCAAAATTGGCCGCTTCTTCTTTCATATGAGTCACAGTGCGGTCTACTTCTTCCATTAATGACTGTCGCCAAGCTAGCAAAATTTTTTCAATATGAGCTCGCTGATGTTCATTCATATAAACTTCATCCGGCGACTCTTGATAAGGGGTAATGCCCATATGCACAGCTTGCGTGTCACTCTTCATAAATTACTCACTTTCTTATTATATTAACCTGATATTATATTACGCTTAGGGTCTGTTGACAATTCACATCCGGAAGCTCAATTCATCCTGATGGCAGATGCGTTTCAAAATCCTCTCGTACCTCAACTTTTTTTCTACCGCTACAGATCCGATCATGTTCCTGCCAGTCTTGCCAAGATTGGATGTTTTGATAGCCATATTGCTCAAATAATTTATAGACTGCGGCGCCTTGTGCATAGCCATGTTCTACAATTAGTAAACCACGTTCGCTTAAGTGGTGGCAACTGTTTTGAATAATAATTCGTAAAGCATCTAAGCCGTCTTTACCGCTGACCAAAGCATATTGTGGTTCAAAACGCAGATCTCCTTGCAGTAAATGTGGATCATCGCTCGCTAGATAAGGCGGGTTAGAGACAATGATATCAAATTGTTGCTGGTCCAGTGCTTGAAACCAATCAGATTGAATAAATTGAATGGTCGTTAATTGTAACGCTTGAGCATTGTGTTCTGCGATCTGCAATGCTTCTGCAGACTGGTCGCAGGCGGTGATGTGCCAATCGGGACGTTCGGACGCAATGGCCAAAGCAATGGCGCCACTGCCAGTGCCCAAATCTAATAAAGTGTAAGGTTGTTTGGCGTCAGTCTCTGCCAGCATTCGCTCAATGAGTAGTTCGGTTTCTGGCCTTGGAATGAGGGTGTGGGGGCTTACTATTAAGTCCAAAGTCCAAAATGAACGTTGACCTATCAAATAGGCAATAGGGGTGCCTTGTTGGCGCTGTTGGAGCAAATCTTGGTAACTCGCAATTTGATCAAGCGACAAGGTCTGCTCGGTGTGTGCATAGAGATAAGCACGTGCAACTTTGAGTGTATATTGTAAGAGGATCTCTGCTGCGCGTAACCCGTCAGTCTGTTCAACTAGCGATTCCTTTCCATGGATGAGTGCTCTTTGAATGCTCATGGGTTGATTCACCCATTTATCCATCCTGTTGTCCCAATTCAGCTAAGAGTTCAGCATGATACTCGCGTTTTAATGCATCGATAACGGGTCGTAAATCGCCTTCCATAATTTCCAAAAGATGATACAGCGTGAGATTAATTCGGTGGTCAGTTAAGCGACCTTGCGGGAAATTATACGTACGGATCCGTTCAGATCGATCTCCGCTTCCTACTTGCAATTTCCGCGTCAGATCTTGCTCTTGCTTTTGCTTGCTTTGTTGTGCGGATAATAAGCGTGATTTGAGTAAAGACATGGCTTTGGCGCGATTCTTATGTTGCGAACGCTCATCTTGACATTCAACGACTACGCCCGTTGGGATATGCGTGATGCGGATGGCTGAATCGGTTTTATTGACGTGTTGTCCGCCTGCGCCTGACGCACGGTAAGTATCAATTCTCAGATCATCGGGACTAATGGCGATGTCGTGAATTTCATCAATTTCTGGCATGATGGCTACGGTGCAAGCTGATGTATGCACTCGTCCTTGGGATTCTGTGGCAGGGACGCGTTGGACACGGTGGGTGCCTGATTCAAATTTTAAATTCGCGTATACATGTTGGCCACTGATATGGGCAATAACTTCTTTAAATCCCCCATGCTCGCCATGGTTTGCGCTAATAATCTCTGCTTGCCAACCTTGGGTTTCGGCAAAACGTGTGTACATGCGAAACAAATCACCTGCGAAAATAGCTGCTTCATCTCCGCCGGTGCCTGCTCGTACTTCTAAATAGATATTTCGCGCATCATCGGGATCTTGAGGAATTAGGTGCTGTTGTAATGCCGCATCTAACTCTGCAATGCTATTGTGAGCACCGGAAAGTTCCTCTTTGGCCATGCTTGCGAGCTCTGGGTCGTCTCCGCTGCTTAATTCTTCTAAGGATTCAAGCTCGGTCTTCATCTGACAATATTCTGCATAACATTGAGCAATAGGCTCTAGTTGCGCATATTCTTTAGACAGATTTTTAAATTGCTCTTGGTCTGAAATGACGCTGGCTTCAGACAATAGGCGACTGATTTCTTGAAAGCGTTCTTGCATTTGTTGGAGCTTATGTTCAAGTGATATCTTCATAGGACTGCTGAGTAGTGTGAAATAAAGAATGCGCCAAATCCAGTATTTCATCGCGTTGGTCTAGGGCTGCTTGGCGCAAGCCGATAGTTGGAATGTGGGTGAATTTTTTGATCAAACGTTGGCTGAATTCGGCCATCACTTCAATTTGATTCGTGCCTTTGGCCAATTTTTGGATGGCTCGTTGTAATTCTTGCTCTGCAAAGGATTCCATCGTATTGCGGTAATCACAGATGAGTCCTTTGGCACGCAAAGCGCGGTGTTGATGCATGAATGTTTGCAATTCATAGTCGATGAGTTTTTCTGCATGTCGTGCGGCTGTTTGGCGTTGCTGTAAGCCTTCTTGGGTGATGCGTTCCAAATCATCGACATTATATAGTGTTACATTTGGTAATTGCGCAACATCGGGCTCAATGTCTCTAGGGACTGCTAAATCAAGTAAAAATAGGTGTGCTTGCGGACGCTGAGCTAAGACGGTGCGCATCATTTTTGTAGAAATAAAAGGATAAGGGCACGCGGTGGCAGAGACCACAATGTCAGCTTTGGTTAAAGCAGTATCAATCGCCTGAATGTCAATGAGTTGACCTGCATACTGTTCCGCTAATTTATTCGAATGGTTGATTGACCGACTGGCCACGCTGAAATTACGACAGCCATGTTGATATAAATATTTGGCCACCAAAGACGCAGTTTCTCCAGAACCGATAAGTAATACCGATAGATCGGCACTATTGGGAAATTGTTGTTGAATAAGCTTGGCACCGGCGAATGCGACGGATGTCGCATGTTGGCTAATCCCGCTTTGATTACGAATACGCTTAGATGCACCAAAAACAAATGGAAAAATTTGCCGCAGAGCAGTCCCCACAGCACCACATGCTTCGGCATGTTGGAACGCCTGTTTCATTTGCCCTAAGATTTGCGACTCGCCCAGCATCATAGAATCCAAACCACTGGCTACCCGGAGCAATTGTTTGATGGCTGCTTGGTCGGTTAGCAAGTAAAAAAAGGTCTGAATTTGTTCCAATCGCAAATGAAAATAATTGGCAATCCACGGCAGCAGCAAATCAGGATTTTGGATTTCGCAATAGAGCTCAGTGCGGTTACAAGTGGATAAAATAGCCGCTTCATTGATTTGCGGCATATCTAATATGGCATCCAGCAATGTTTTTTGCTGTTCCAGCGTCAACGCTAAGGTTTCTCGCACAGCAATGGGAGCAGTTTTATGATTGAGACCACAAGCGATAAAGGCCATAGCACCGGTATAGTTAATAAGTTGTTACAGAATTATTAGATTATAACGGATTGTGTCTAGAAGGTATAGACAGGACTTACGCAATTAAAGATTAAATCCCACGAAGAGATAGGGGTTTTGGTAAGTCCTGATAGACAAAAAAATACGCTAGACTATGGAATTTAGATGACATGCTAGGCATGATATCGGACAAGTGACGTAAATAAGGAGTTTAGAATGGAAGGATCTGTTGAGACGCGCACTGCGGTACGTGCCGCATTGACTAAAGGAGCTGGAAATATGGCTTTGGAAGCGCTAGGAGAAACGACTTCTGTTTTGGAGAGTCTTTCTGGTAGCTCAGCCTCCGCGGTGGTGGCAACCGTCGCTATTGGTGCGACGGTTGAGGCGTTGAAGCTGGGGTATGTCAGCATTGTAGGGCATGCACAGGCAAGTCAGGATGCTTACAGTCTATTTGTTCAAGATTATAATGCGGGTACAGTCAGTGTTTTTTTACCCACTGATCAAAGTGTTCGTTCTACTAGAGAAAAGTTTTTTGATACTTTTATACAGTTATTTCAAAGTCGCGATGGGGGTAGAAATAGCCCATTGTTTCGTTATGCAGGTATTCGTTATACCGAAAGTGCAGAAATTAGCATACCGAGTTCTATACCTATGATGGGAGCGACCAAACGTCAGGGGACTCGGTATTCATTAATCTCAATGTCAGCTTTGGTGTTTGCAGGTCCGTATGAATATGCGCGTAGCGGAGATCCTCTTTTAGATATTGCACTACGTGGCAGTGATCTATTTTTACGTGCCAAATTATCACATAGTTTAGCGGCTATTTTTAATTATGGTTCTCCTAATATATTCGCAAGCATGACGGAACACGCAGTGACTACTGGTCAATTATCTCCAAAAGTATTACGGCATTTGGATTTAGTCCGATTTATGATGCTCGCATTTGCAAATTTATTAATTAATTTGCAACATCCAGGGGATTTGGATGCCGCAACGAATATTCCGCTCCATGATGAAGGTGCCATAGCATTATGCGGGACTGTGATAGATCTGATTAATCAAATTCTTTTGCCCAAAAAATCGGACAAAAAATTTGCGTATTTGCAGGAGATATATTGTAAGGATGAGTTTTTGCAATTCATTAGATTGGTCAAAAGAGAGGCAGAAGAATTACAAGAGGGCTATCAATCGAAAAAATTGAAACAATTGAATTTGGTTGAAGTGATTGCCCAATCACACGGAATTTTGCAAGTGTTGAGTAGATTGTGGCATCAAATGTTATATCTGGATAAACCGATGACTGAACCGACACAGCTACTGTATTTGGTCCGGAGCTTGTCGAATGCTTTGGATGATCATCCTAAATTTTGGAATGAATTGGCAGCTAGTTATACTCAGAAAAAAAAGGGGATATTGCCTGTAATTGCTGGTTTAAACCAGCCTTACACTACGGTCATTGATTTGATTGGTTTGTTTGCTTCGATCTCAAAGGAGCAAAGAACACTCATGCTAAGTAAAATAGAGAAAAACAAGATTGCTCCTGCGGTGTGGTATGCACTAAATCAATTAGGTCAAATTTTTATTGAGCCGATGACAGACGCGTTGTCTATTATGCAAGATAATGCTGCTGATGCATTTTTAATGAATTTGATAGCAATCTCGATAGAAGGTCATCCTTCTTTTCTCCAAGAAGCAGTAGTACCTGTGGCAGGGATCCCTACTTTGCAGCAGCAATTTTCCGTCATTAACAATGCACAAATTGAGACAAAAGAGTTGCCCGTTAAATTTACCTGGCGCTTATTGGATTATTTAACTGGTCAGTCAGATAGTGTTGTATCTATTTCTAAATCACCAATCAAAAAAGGTAAACAAAAGAATTTGACAGTTCAAACTGGCGCACGTATCAAAGCTTTGCTGAAAGCGGAATACGAGTTTTTAGATGCGTTACGCAGCATAAGTGCTTTGCAAGAGTTGTTAGAGAGTAATCGCAATTTATTATTACGTAAAAATGTGCGTGATATGCTGAGGAAGGTGCTTAGTTTTTTGAGTATTAAAGAAGGTGCGTTGTCACATGCTATCGAGAAATTAATTGAGCAAATCACTACCCTGGACAAAATCGATGATGAAGAGAAAGATGAGATTTCTAACCAACGGAGACAATTTATAGTACAAATGCGCGCTGAAAAGCAAGGGTTGATGGGTCGGGTACAATTAGTGAAACGTGAAATAGAATCTGCTATTGAAATTTTAGATTCGCCTGCGTTTGTAAAGGCATTGGAAACAGAGATTCGAGAAGAAGTGAATGCTGTTTACGCTTCGCACGAAGATTTTTTGATAGCAAAAGAACAGTTGATTGCCGAGCTGCGCTTACCAGTATTGCGTCAAATTTCTGTACCCAGCTCTAGCGCTATACTTTCGGATGGTCGTCAGGAATCGATATCTCGAATACCCTTAGATACAGCGAGTTCCATAAGCAAAGAGATCGCGCATGATCTTCATGACGTTCGGCTCGAAGATGACAATTTAGAGGCAACACCAAATCAAGCGCTGCGTCTGCAGTTTATATTGCGTATCTTGCGTTTGGCCAGCGCATTTTTATTGATTGTTGGATTGTTGGTTTTGGTATCCATGACATTGGGAGCGTCCTATCTCCCAGTTGTTGCCGCTTTGAGTCCACAGCAATTGACGGTGGGGATGGCCGTAGGGGGGATGAGTGCTTTAGTAGGCGGTGCGGGGTTGGGTTTTTCTTGTTTTTTCAAGCCGGCGGTAGCTCAGGGTGCTAGTTCTGAGGTTGCTGGCTTAAGTTTGATAGGGAGTGTTTTCTAAAACAAGACTACTGGATCCCGCGGACAAGCCGGCGTTGTTGCAGACTTTCTAATTATTAATCCCCTCTCCACCGCGCGCAGCGTGGGGGAGAGGGTTAGGGTGAGGGGGTTCAAAACAAATTAATTTACAACTTCGCTTTTAGGTAATCCTAAGCGATTTATTTGGTTAATAATATAGCAACGAATCATTAAATCCGTATATTGATTTTCATAT
>CAIRCS010000037.1 GCA_903877115.1 uncultured Legionella sp. | reverse complement strand
ATATGAAAATCAATATACGGATTTAATGATTCGTTGCTATATTATTAACCAAATAAATCGCTTGGGATTACCTAAAAGCGAAGTTGTAAATTAATTTGTTTTAAACCCCCTCACCCTAACCCTCTCCCCCACGCTGCGCGCGGTGGAGAGGGGATTAATCATTAGAAAGTCTGCAACAACGCCGGCTTGTCCGCGGGACCTAGGGCTTTGGAATTTGAATTGTCAACAGACTCTAACCATTTTGGAGTAAAAATATTGAATAAAGACGTTCGCAAAGACGAAAAACCATCCGATCTCGAAGATAAAAAAAAAGGCGTTATTGGTCGTATTAAAAAGATTTTTTTACAAGTTATGAACGTTATTGCAGAGGTGTTTTCTACCATCCTTGGAAGCATCTTTGGATGAATTAAGTTCCCGGTTATTTACAACATCCCCAACACCTTATGAAACTGCTTTTCGGCTTAAAAATCACAGGCATACCATTTTTGTGTATTTTTTGATCTAAATATTGTATAATAGGCCACCTGTAGGTAATAAGGGTCTCTCTAATGCGTAAAAAATTAACTGCTCTGCTAGCTCGTGCCGATAAAACAAAAAATATGCATAAAAGATTGGGCATCTATACAGCGATATTAAATACACCGCAAAACACTGAATATTTGAGTGCAAAAGAAATTGCAGATGTTTTTTATAATCGCTCACTCAATCATATGGAAATATGCGGCTCTCATTTTTCAAGAGGTGAGTATATAGAAGCGATAAAGGATATGCGTCGTGCAGATTCCGATATAAAAAATGCTGAGATCAGATATGACCAAACGACAGACATAAGTGCTTGCAAACAGAGAATGAGCGAATATCGCAATACTCGTTTGTATATTATTGACGTAAAAGACGGGCAATCTGATCCATCAATGTCTGAGTTCATAAAAGTGAGTAGACTCATCATCAATACTTTTGCTACACCCTCTAGTTGCAAGGATAGTCTTAGCGATGGCTATAGTGCAGACACCGAAGCATTAGACACGCAAAAATTTCTGCCGGCAAAGCGCCTGCGATCCTCATCGCCAGAACGGTTAGGATTTTTGGAGTTATTTGCTGCTTCTCAAGCGCCTGCCCAGCAAGGGATTATCGAACAAGACTTGCATATAGCGCCTCAACAACCAAATGAGAACGGACTAAATTTTAATCCTCCCGCCTTTTTCAGCAAAACCGCTGTATTGAAGAGAAAGTTAGAAAAATCTAGTTTTTGTAGGGAACTAGGAGAGACAAATCTCCTAGTCCCACAGATTTTGCAGCGGCAAGCAATCTGAGTGAAATATCCTGGTGCTGAATGGTTATATTGATTCGATCATTCTCACCGGGTCAACATCGGCGTCATAATTAATGCCAGGTATGTTGAATCCAAATAGTCGGTAAAAATCTTCACGATAACCGCTGAGGTCACTTTCCTGCATTAAATTATCAGTGGTGATATGTTCCCACAGCTGGCTAATTTTTTCTTGGGTAGTGTTCTGCATCTCGAGATCATCGACACGTATATAACCTTCAGCATCACGAGCGGGTGGGTTGGATGAGTATAAATGCTGATTAAACAAACGATACATCTGTTCAATGCATCCTTCATGCGTACCTTGTTCTTTCATGATTTTGAACAAAATTGAAATATAAAGTGGCACAACAGGGATAGCGGCACTGGATTGAGTTACCACTGCCTTATCAACTGAAACCACTGCTTGTCCGTTAACAGACGCCAGTTTTTTATTTAATTTATCTGAAGTTGCTTTTAAATCAATTTTTGCTTTACCTATCGTACCTTCTTTGTATAAACCATAGGTTAATTCTGGACCAATATACGAATAGGCAACCGTCAGAATCCCATCTGCCAATAAGTTTTCTTTAGCAAGAAAATCAATCCACATTTCCCAATCTTCTCCGCCCATTACCGCAACGGTATGGTCTATTTCTTCTTCTGTGGCTGGTTCAATGGTGACATTTTTTACTTCACCACGAAAGACATCCACTGTTTTACCGGAAAATGGGTGGTCGGTTGGTTTTAATACGGAGGTATACACTTGGCCCGTGACAGGATGTGTGCGGCGTGGTGTTGCCAGACTATAGATGATCAAATCGACTTGTTTGAAATCCTTGCGAATTAATTCAGCGGTTTGATCCTTGATCTCTTGAGAAAAAGCGTCTCCATTAATGCTTTTAGCATAATGGCCATCATGATGAGCAATTTTTTCAAAAGCAGCTGAATTATACCAGCCAGCGGAAGCGGTACGCTCACCTTCTGCGGGTTTTTCATAAAAAACACCAATGGTTTTTGCATCTGCGCCAAAAGTTGCGGCGATACGACTTGCCAAGCCATAGCCAGTAGAGGCGCCAATCACCAACACATTTTTAGGGCCGGAAAATCGAGTTTGTGATTTTATATACTCGATCTGTTCTTCAACTGCTTTAAAACAACCGTCGGGATGAGCGGTTGTACAAATAAATCCTCGAACTTTTGGCTTGATAATCATGGGATATCTCTTTTATACGCGTTATTGCGATCAACAAATCAAGGTGTATATTAAAGATTTATTATTGTTTGAACAAGGTTATTTTAAACTCGATTCTGGTCTGAAAGGTGTTTTCTTTCTACGCTTCGCCCAATAAATGCAATAAAGCCGTAATTTCACTGATTTTTTCTTCAGCTTGCGTTGCGGTTAGGGTAAAACAGAGGCGCGAAGGGCCTTGGAGTTGATAGCGTTGGCTCTGTGTTTGAATCAGTTTGATCAGGGTAACAGGATTGATCTTAGGGTCTGTATTAAATTCTAGTTTGCCTTTTTGATCTGAGGCCTGGATTTTTTTGATTCCTATTTTGATCGCCAAATATTTTAATTTGGTAATCAAAATCAGATGCTTTACCGATGGGGGCAGCAATCCAAAGCGATCAATCAGCTCGATCTGTAAATCATGTAATGCTTGCTCAGATTTTGCATGCGCAATACGTTTGTAGAAAATCAAACGAATATGTACGTCGCCGATGTAATTGTCTGGAATAACCGTAGAGATTCGTAGATCAATATCGGGACCTTCTTTTAGCGGTGCGTTTAATTCAGGTGTTTTCCCTGATTTTAAATCGTTCACAGCGCGCTCTAGCATTTCCATGAAGAGAGCAAACCCTATGGCATGCATATTGCCACTTTGTTCTTCACCCAATAATTCACCCGCACCACGGATTTCAAGATCATGTGAGGCCAGAGTAAAGCCAGCGCCTAGATCCTCTAACGATACAATCGCCTCTAAGCGTTTGATAGCGTCTGAACTTAGCATATTTTGCGGTGGCGTCAGTAAATAAGCGTACGCTTGATGATGCGACCGACCAACACGTCCACGTAATTGATGCAATTGGGCCAAGCCAAATTTGTCTGCGCGGTCAATGATAATGGTATTAGCTGTAGGAATATCGATGCCTGTTTCAATAATAGTGGTACACACCAACACATTAAATTGATGATGATAAAAATCAGACATAATCCGCTCTAATTCTCGTTCGCGCATTTGTCCATGCGCATTGCGAATTTTTGCTTGGGGAATTAATTTTTGTAAATCTTGGCTAACTCGGTCAATGGTTTGCACATTATTATGCAAAAAGAAGACTTGTCCGCCACGGAGTATTTCACGCAATATAGCTTCACTGATGATGCTGTCCGTTTGTTCTTGCCAAAAGGTTTTGATGGCTAAACGTTTTGCTGGTGGGGTGGCAATTAAAGAGATATCACGAATCCCCGCCATGGACATATTTAAAGTACGTGGAATAGGGGTTGCAGTCATACATAAGAGATCAACATGCGCCCGCATGCTTTTGATATATTCTTTTTGTTTGACCCCAAAACGATGTTCTTCATCAATGATTAACAGGCCTAAATTCTGAAATTGAATCGATTTTTGTAAGAGTTTATGAGTTCCGATCACAATATCGACTTGACCATTTGCCAAGCCTTGTACGGTTTTCTCTGCTTGTTTTTCACTGCGGAACCGAGATAGCAATTCAATGGTAATTGGAAAATCAGCAAAACGGTCGCGGAATGTGGCAAAATGTTGATCGGCTAATAAAGTCGTAGGTGTTAAAACACAGATTTGCTTACCGTCGCGGGCTGCGATAAAGGCAGCGCGCATGGCAACTTCTGTTTTACCGAAACCGACATCTCCACAAATCAGTCTATCCATGGGTCTTGGTGATTCCATATCTGTGATAATTTGCTTAATGGCTGCGTCTTGATCTCCTGTAAGGGTAAAAGGAAATCCTGCTGCAAACCGTTGGTAATCAATTTGGTGCATATGATATTGATGCCCGGGTGCTTGAGCACGTTTGGCATAAATTTCTAATAATTCAATGGCGACATCATGGATTTTCTCCGCAGCTTTTTTCTTTTCTTTTTGCCAAAGATCGGAGCCGAGGCGATGGAGTGGGGCGTGTTCAGAATCAGCGCCAGTATAGCGACTGATAAGATGTAATGACGTAACTGGGACATAGATTTTATCGTCGCCGGCATACGCTAAACTAAGAAATTCATTGGACAAACCGTCGTGAACAAAGGTTTGTAATCCTTGATACCGGCCTACGCCGAATTCAAGGTGCACCACGGGCGCTCCAAGCTGTAATTCGGCCAGATCTCGAATCATGACATTGGGATCGACGGTTTTTGTGCTCTTGCGTTGTTGCGGAGTCGCTTGCTGACCAAATAATTGAGATTCCACAATAATAGATAAATCAGCAAATTCCGCCCCATCGTTTAGGGTGCCAAGCGTAATATTAACGGCTTGGGTGTGGTCAGCTAGAAATGCTTGCCATGATGGCTGCCATTTAGGAAAAATGTTGGATTGCTTCAATAGGTCTAAGATAATTTCGCGGCGTCCCAAGGACTCCACAACCACCAGAGTACGATGGTTTGTCGTATCGAGCCAATTTTTGAGAGCATGAAAAGGTTCTGCGCTATGTCGATCAATGGTCACAATGCGCGGAGGATCGATTGCAAAATTGTGATTCCATTTTTTGTGAGTCACAGGCTCATGCGAGAGTTTGATGCGGGTGTGTTGTTTGGTCGCGCTTAGCAACTCAGCGGGGGATAGAAAGCACTGTTCAGGGCGTAAAATAGGGCGGGTGCGATCATGGCTTCTTTGCGTATAACGCTGCGTTACCTCTTGCCAAAACTGCTCAGCATAGTCCAATGTGGCTCCCACCATACTGACAGTCGATTCGGGGGGTAAATAATCAAAAAAACTGACTGCTTTGGGGAAAAATAAGGGTAAATAACACTCAATACCCGCGGGAATTTGTCCAGCAGAGATTGCTTCATAGAGCGGTATCTGACTAGGATTTCCACTAAATTCATTTCTAAAAGCTTGGCGAAAATGGCTGACACCCTGTTCGCTTAATAGGATTTCTCGGGCTGGTAGGATATGTATTTTATCAATTTTCTCAATCGTTCGTTGTGACTCCGGGTTGAAACTCCGCAGACTGAGAATTTCATCATCAAATAATTCGACTCTAAACGGCACGGAGCTGCCCATGGGGAAGAGATCTAGGATGGCGCCTCGTAACGCAAATTCGCCATGTTCTAATACGGTATTGACAGAGTAGTAGCCTGCTTGGATTAATTGTTGGCGAAAGGTTTCAATATTAAGGTTTTGTTGGCATTGTAGTAAGAGACTATGTTGCTGAACAAAATCTGGAGGGCACAGTTTATGCATCAAGGTGCTTACGGAGCTGATGACAATCGCTGTTTTGAGCTGGGGCAGACGACTTAAGGTTGTTAAGCGCTCAGAAATGATATCCTGGTGTGGTGAAAATTGATCATAGGGTAAGGTTTCCCAATCAGGGAAGACCAAAATCTCTTGCGGCTGATGATGATCTTTGAAATAAAACTGCAGTTCATCAATGAGTTGTTTGGCATACCAATTATCGGGGGTAATACAGAGCTTGATACCAGGCGTTTGTTGACAATATTCGGCAAATGCCAACGACAAACTACTGCCATATAATTGCCCCCAAGCAGATTTGTTTATGGTATGATCATCGATTAGAATCGTATTAGACATGTGCACGTAAGTAGAATAAAACCTGCAAGTATAACCGTAGTGAGTGACTAAAAAAAGGGGAAAGAATGCGTCAAATTGCGTTGGATACAGAGACTACGGGGATTGGCCATGATTCTGGGCATCGCATCATAGAAATTGGTTGTGTAGAATTGATTAATCGCCGTTTAACCGGTCAGACGTACCATGTGTATTTGAATCCTCAAAGATTGGTGGATGAAGGTGCTTTTAAAGTTCACGGGATTAGTGATCATTTTCTGAAGGACAAGCCTGAGTTCAAGTCTATTCACCAAGAGTTTCTCGCATTTATTGGTCAATCAGAATTGATTATCCATAACGCAGCCTTTGATCTGGGCTTTTTGAATGCGGAATTAAAACGCTGTAGTTATTCGGAGCGACTTGAGCAGAGTTGTTCTGTGGTGGATACGCTATTATTAGCTAGAAAAAAGCATGCTGGCCAGCGCAATAATTTAGATGCCCTCTGTAAACGCTATGATATTGACAATACCCATCGTCAATTACATGGTGCTTTGCTGGATGCGCAAATCCTTGCCCAGTTATATTTGGCCATGACGGGCGGGCAAACAGATTTATTTGGGGACAGTGGTGCGACTGAAACAGAAGCGCAAATCCCGCAAACATCCAAACCTGTTTTATCGTCTTCTTCGCCCATTTATTATGCGAATCCAGAGGAATTGCGCCGCCATCAAGAGTTTATGCAGCGATTTGCAAAGTAGGTTGCGAAATGGGCTTAGGTGTCTTGTCGATGGGATCCAGAGAGCCTACTTGCGGACAAGCCGCGGGCTTATCATTACCCACACGTCTGGTGCGCCTTGGTGTGACTGGGTTATCTGGTGTAATCCGGTTCAATCCGAGCCACGACCGTTAGAGGTCGCTGTAACCTCCAATATGGAATAAAGTATTGTCAAATGTTAGGATGTGTTCGTTTTTAAACGGACATATCCAATAATCGCTATAAAGAAACATTAAGCGAAACATTT
>CAIRCS010000036.1 GCA_903877115.1 uncultured Legionella sp. | reverse complement strand
CGGAAGTCTCATTAAGTCCCCAAAACAACTCATCATCATGGTGTTTGCCAGCTTTTTTGTGCCCCTGATCATTATTTTGTTGCTGATGGTGTATGTAAATAGCGGCCAGCGTACAGATGCAGCTGCATCTGTAGATCAAATTATTAAGCCGGTTGGACAGCTTAATTTTCAAGATGCCAGCGCGCCACCTGAATCCAAAGCCCCTGACGCTAAATAAAATTTTTTAGTATTTAAAAAAGCTGGTTATATGCCAGCTTTTTTGTTTCTAAGCACCCTGATCTTTTGCATTTAACGCAATTTGATAGGCCTCTTTTTTCGTAATGCCTAGTGCCTGAGATAAAACTGCAGCAATTTCTTTGCTGCCTAAATAGGGGTTAAGAGTATTTGCCCAAAGCATCAGCGCGGCATGCTCAGGAGCCTCATCAGAGCCAGCCTGGCGGCCTGCAACCAGAATGATGAACTCACCCTTTAGGCTCTCTGCATGTTCTAGCCATGATGCGATCTCATTTGCTTGAAGTGAAACAATCTGCTCAAACTTTTTTGTTAATTCTCGACAAATCAATACTTGGCGCTCAGGCTCTAAAGCGTCTGCAAGCACAAGTAATGTTTCGTGAATATGATGCGGGGATTCAAAAAAGATGCTGGTCTTTTTGCTGCTGCAAACTTCATGAAGCAGCGCATCCCTCTCTTTTGTTTTGTTTGGCCAAAAGCCTAAAAATTGAAAGCGACCTTCAGAATTCAACATCACAGAGCCTGAAACTGATATGGCGCAGGACACTGCGCTTGTACCAGGAATTGGAATCACTCGAAAACCTGCTTTCTGTACTTCATTTACCAATCTAGCCCCAGGATCTGAGACCCCTGGAGTGCCTGCGTCAGAAATGTAGGCCCAACGCTCCTGCTTGGATAAATGTTGAATCACAGTTTGGGCGCCTTCTATCTCATTGTGTTCATGTAGCGCCAGACATTTTTTGTGAATTCCGAATTGCTGTAATAGTGCAGCACTATGTCTTGTATCTTCGCAGGCGATGCCATCTACTGCATTGAGAACATGCAATGCGCGCAATGTAACGTCACCCAGGTTTCCTATAGGTGTGGCAACCATGTACAGGGCCCCTGCTGGCAAGTCTTGTTGCTTTAGAAAATCGAATGAACTTACTTCCATAAGGGCATCTTTTGCGTAAGATTAGTAAATAAGTAAGAGGATACGTTGCTTTAGAAATTACCCCCACTTTGGCGCATAATATTGTTATGGATAAAGAGACTATAGAGCGTTTGCGCCAGCGCGCATCCCAACATTTTTTAGACAGCATTGCGGTCAAGCAAGAGGCTGAAAAAACCCTTCCAGAGGCTGTTGCACGTGGCGTGCTTGCAATGGTTGATTGTCTGCGCTCTGGTGGCAAGGTAATGGCTTGCGGAAACGGTGGATCTGCCGCCGATGCTCAGCACTTTGCAGCAGAATTAATTGGCCGTTTTGAAAGGGAGCGTGAAGAGCTAGCTGCAATTGCCCTAACAACAGACTCTTCCATTTTGACCGCAGTCGGAAATGACTATAGCTACGATGATATTTTTAGTAAACAAGTTCGTGGGCTTGGAAAGAAAGGCGATATTCTTTTGGGAATTTCAACATCAGGAAACTCTAAGAATGTAGTCAAAGCAATAGAGGCAGCAAAAAAATTAGGCATCAAAATTATTGCGTTTACAGGTAACGGCGGTGGCAAGATTGCAAGTCTTTTAGATGAAGATGACATTCATCTTTGTGTACCCTCTACTCGTACCGCACGCATACAAGAAACCCACTTAGTTTTATTGCATGGTTTATGTGATGGTGTTGATCACGTTCTATACGACTAATCATTATTCAATTTATTTCAGAAAATACGCAAATGCATATTCAATCTTTTGGTAAGTTATTTATTGCAACTATCGCCGCCCTTCAACTTTCATCATGTGCAGTGGTTGCTGTCGGCGGAGTTACAGCAACTGCAACTGTTATGGCCGATCGTCGTACACCAGGCGTGCAAGCAATTGATAAGGGAATTGAACTTGAGGCAAATAACGCGCTCAATAAAAAATTTGGAGATAACGCACACATTAATGTCACCTCTTTTAATCAAAAAGTATTGTTAACCGGCGAAGTTAAGGATGCTGATATTAAAGGCGAAGCAGGTGCCTATGTGAAAGCTATGAAGAATGCGCGCAGCGTGTATAACGAATTAATCATTGGCCCTAACAGCAGCTATACATCTCGCGCCAACGATGCTTATTTAGAGTCGAAAATCAAAACACAGATGGTTTTCACAGAGAAGCTGCCTTCTAATTCAATGGATATTGTTGCTGAAGGAAGCAGTATTTATTTGATGGGCATCTTGACGCAAAGCGAAGCTGATTTGGCAAAAAAAATTGCTAGCAATACAAACGGAGTAAAAGATGTTTATGTTTTCTTTGACATCATTTCCGATGCAGAAAAAGAGCGTTTAGAAAAACAAGGTAAGGCAGAGCAATCACAATCAGATAGCCCTCCGAAGTATTAATTTTTAAATGGGCATTTGCATTGCATAGATCTATTAGCGTAATTTTTGCAGTTTTTTTGTTTGCAATATATTTGCAAAATGCACGAGCTGCTAACGAGGATCAGCAAGCTTTTTTAGTTGCAAAACAAAATGCATGTCTTGGTTGTCATGCAAGTAATAAAAAAATTGTTGGCCCCAGCTTTGAATCTGTTGCGCAAAAATATAAGAATGATTCTCAAGCGAAATTTTTTTTAAAAAATAAAATTGCCAAAGGTGGCGCAGGTTCTTGGGGTGTAGTGCCAATGCCTGCAAATACAAAACTCAGCGACGCAGACTTGTCCCTCTTGGCGAACTGGATATTGCGCGGCGCTCCAAAAGAAAATTAAGGCGCCAGAATGGGTCTTCCCAAAAACCACCACCAAGCTTGGTTAGAGCGTTTGAGATTGGCTTTTAATGCGTAATCCATATCTGCCCACTGCTCATTAGCCGCTTCTTCAACAATGGTTGCAGTGCTCGCAGGCAATAACTTAAGGTATGCATCTGCATCGCCGTAGGCGTACTCAACACGCATTCCTGCCTTTTGAGCTAAATGCATCATTGCTTTGTTGTTCGCCAGACAATGCACGTACAGACTTTCAATGCGAGTGTTGCGCGAATGAACTGCAGAACGTTGTAATAGCGCGGTACCAAGCCCTTGTGCACGCCCCTCAGGCAAGACTGAGACGCCAAATTCAGCGGCACGTACCTGACCTTTGATTTCAGGCAAATAGGCCAAATGCGCCATACCAATCAGCTTTAAATTCAAATCAAAGATACCAAAAACAGTGTCTTTGTTGAAATCCAAGCCCTCAACGTAGTGCTGAATGACCTCATCAGGAGTTTGAGTGCCAAAACGTAGGCGACGATCTTCTTCATTTAGCTGCAATAGGTGCCTAAGAATCTCTTCTTTGTGGCCGGCATGGAGCTCCCGGACAGGGATAGCCTGGCCAGCCGAATAAGGCTTGCTAGGTAAGTGTTTGCTCGCTAATTTATTGTGCATAGCAACATCGTAGCACTTTAAGGTAAAAATTTCAGGGTTTTCCCTAATTTGTGGCCAATATGTAAAAAAAGCAACCAAACACAGCCTGACTTTAAGCCTGTCCCTAAAAAATTCTTCATAAACTGAAATTATTTCAAAAAGGCCTAAACTTTTTTGAAAATTTATCCCATTGATTTGATTGAGTTTATTTTTAAAGTAGGAAAAAACCTCGCCTTTTTTAGGAAAAAGAGTGGGAAAGGTGTTGACAACCCTATTCGGGTATGTCATAGTCTCGCTTCTTCGCTGAATGTTTTTGAAAAACGATTCAGCCCTCTTTAAAAATTAGTCAACCGATAATTGTGGGTACTAGGCGAAAGCATCCAGTCCTTCGGGACAGATGTAAACAAATAGTACTCATAGACAGT
>CAIRCS010000035.1 GCA_903877115.1 uncultured Legionella sp. | reverse complement strand
CTCGATATCTGCGTCGCCAGACTCCAAGCAGCGAGTGAATCTTCTTCCAAACAAGCCGAAAAAACTTTACAACAATTGATGGCGCATTTGGCCAATGCATTGCTTGCCCGACAACACAGCTTAAGCTTTTGGTTGCCTATATTAAATGCGTTCTATGAAGTTCATGTTGAGTTGTCTGCAGATTTGAAAGCAGCCTATTTGACGTTGGCTAATCAAGAAAGTATTGATACCCCTGCCGATGAAGTGGCGCACCTCAGTTCTATCCGCGATTTGATTAAAGAATTATCGGATTTAACGGTGTTTGATATTGCTGAAAACTTCTTTGCGCAATCGTATGCGATGCCACCGGATTTTTTTATTGATTTGGTTTTGGATTTATATCATTTGGAAGAAGGCCAAGATATTGCGTTATTGACTTTGCTGCATCCGAATCAAGAAGTCAGAGAAATCGTGGTGGCGACACTGGATTCTTTAATGCCGACCATTCAATTGAGCTCGATTGCTTTATCGCGGTTACAGATGATTAAGCATTGGTACCCAACTGAATACCATGCGCAATTTAATCGCTGGATCACCATGCAAAGAAAAAAAGAAGTGGTGTTTCATCGTGCATCGCCAGCGAAAATTATTCAGCTTAAAGCGAGCGAAATTGACGGAGGTGGTGCGCAAGGTGTTTTTATCCATATCCGAAAGAAAGGACGTAATCGTTTATGTGGACTATTGTTGAAGCATCATCAAGGCATCAAAGATGCTTGGATAACGCCGGAGATATCGGTGGAAGACGTGCATCATTATTATGATGAAGCCTTTGATGATTCGATAGTGTTACGCCGGATTGATATGCCGTATCTAGTCATGATGACAAATCATTTTTTAGCGGTGACCTTGGCTCAATCTGGGATGCCCGATTTGCATCTGTTGGAAATTCAAGAGGAATTAGGGGTGCAATTTACAGCTCAAATACTAGACGTTAATGATGTGATGCAGCAATTGAGTGTTCAGATTAGCCCCTTTACCGAAGAAACTATTCAAACCTCGCTGAAACGTTCACAAAAATGGCCGCATACCAAACAATTCGTTGAATCGTGGTTTGTGGAAAACGCTCAGGTAGATAAATTAGTGAACCAATGTTCCGGATTCGTTGACGGGATAAAAGTATGCGAACTAGACCAAGCGGTGGCAGCGGTATTCGAAGAAGAATTGGAACAACATCGTGATCGATGGGTTTTTCATTTCCTCTGGGTGAGTTTATGGATGAAAGTCAATGCACGTTCTACCGAAGTGATGTGGCAAGACAGCTTTATCTTGGCCCATTTGATTCAAACGGGGGCACCAATGGTTTCGATTCCCCTTATGCAGACGATCGCTAAAAAATCCGTGCTGAATAGCATTGAAACCATGCAAGAGAGGCGGACCCATCTTTCCTAGGGCGCAGTTCGCCATTAAGAAAGCGTAAGTCGATAAAACCCATGGTACGTGTGACGTGACGGAAACGGGATTTTAGAATTCACCACACCAACTTTTGACTTCCCTTGTGGCTGTCTGGGGCTTTACGCCCCAGCTGACTCGGTATTATTGAGCGTCTTTATTTTGACATTTTTTCTCATATCTAGCTTTAAGCTTCTCACATGTATCGCCGTACTTACCTTCCTCGGAAGCATTTATTATACATTCGCCTGCGACGCAGAGACCTGCACAACTACCGCATTTTGCCATTATTGATGAACTGAAACCTAAAATAACCATACCAAGTAATGCTGTAAATAATGTTTTTTTCATGTTCGCTCTTTGAATTGTGGTGAATAGATACTACAACACACAATATAGCGGACTACTGCAGTTTATACAAATAGATTTTTTTGGATAAAAAAGTGTCATATTGAAAATATTTTCAATCCAAATATGGACAAATGGCAATCATATTAATTGTCTTTGTGAGAACAGATGATATCTTTTCCCGAAGGGGTCTGTTAGGATCTCTAACATATGCAGTGGCCTCGGTT
>CAIRCS010000034.1 GCA_903877115.1 uncultured Legionella sp. | reverse complement strand
GAAGCGAAAATTGAGATAATTTGCTCAAATTTTAACTTGAATGAGGCGAATAGCCAGCTCTATTTAACGAATTCAAGCTGAAATTTGAGCAAATTAGCTCGGTTTGCAGCCGAAAATACTAATTGATGACACGCCCTAGTACGACACTAAGCGATCTTGTCGTACTCCAGTGCTCGTGGCAACCATTTGAGGAGCTAAGACGATGTCCAATGATCTCATGCCAGATGAGCCTACGCGCTTTTCCCCGGTATTCATGGATAAAATGCTGGAGCATGCCCAAAGACTGAATGCTTCGGATATTACTATTCAAACGGGTTCTACCATCTTTATCGAAGTGTATGGGCGACTACTCAAAATCACTAATCGTGCTTTATCCAATACCGAAGTAGGGGACCTGATTAATAGTATTTATGGTCCGAATGCTACTACGCAATTATTGTCTGGAAAGGACATTGATACGCATTACGAGTTTCGTCCTAATCGCGGGATTCGGTTTCGCTATCGGGTCAACGCAACCTCTTGTTTGGTGGATGGGCATGATGGGATGCAGCTTACTTTACGAACGATTCCGACTACGCCCCCAAAATTAGAGACTATGAATTTGCCTGAGAACATTCTGAAGGCATTGGCTCCGCAAGAGGGGATTGTTTTCATTACTGGGGCGACGGGTTCAGGAAAGTCCACGTTATTGGCATCTATTATTCGCGATTTGATTGAAACGGCTGACTCTAATCGTAAGGTCTTGACGTATGAATCACCCATAGAATTTGTATTTGATGAAATTGAAACAGCGTCAGCTATTGTGAGCCAGTCTGAAATTCCACGGCATTTGCCGTCATTTGCCGATGGTGTACGCAATGCGTTGCGACGCAAGCCCCGATTGATTATGGTGGGAGAGTGCCGAGATGCGGAGACTATTTCTGCGGCGTTAGAGGCAGCGCTTACGGGCCATCCTGTTTATACTACGTTACATACCTCTGGTGTGGCTGAAACCATGCGACGCTTGGTCACGTCTTTTGCTGGAGAAGAGCGCTTGGGTCGTACTATCGATATTTTAGAAACGATTCGCCTCTGTATTTGGCAAAAATTAGTGCCGACTGTGGATGGTAAACGAGTTGCTTTGCGAGAATACCTGGTTTTTGATGAAGCTGCTCGCGATTTGCTATTAGATAGTGACCCCAACGAAGTGACCATCACGACCCGTAAATTAGTGCGACAGCGTGGACAATTGATGACGCTGGATGCTAAAAACAAATTTGAGCAGGGTATCATCTCCGAAAAGGTGTATAAACTGATTATCGCGGGAACTAAGGAAGACCCTGATTATTAAGACCTCAGATCATGTCGCCTGCTTGTCCGCGGGATCCAGTAGTCCTGTTTAATCCAGCCGTCTTGTTTAAGAGCCAGATCTCTGGATTCCGCGGACAAGCGCAGGGGCACGTTATTTTTTCCCAGACACGCCTCCTCCGCTTTGGTCTCCTTTGGGGTCTTTTAAGCCTATGTAATTACCGACGTTTTCAACAGCTTTTTGAGTTGCCTTAGCAGTTTCTTTAGAACCGCCCTCGACTTCTTTTTTAGTTGCTTCGCTCCATTGTGCGGTCTCTTTACCCCATGATTCAGGACTGCCACCAATCCAGCGTAAGACTTGATCGGGTAACAAATAAATGAGAGAGAAGCACTTTTCTACTACGGTCAAATAAATGGTTGTGTAGACAAGTAGACAGAAAAATCCGGCATACATGGATGCATAATTGGTATAAGGACTGGGTCCCCAAGTGGCCGTTGCTGGTGCGGTGGAATAATTATTACTAGCAGCCGTTGCACCACTGGTCCAAGTGCTGGGGTCAATTGTATCATTAATCTCAGATTGGTCATAAGCTGATGTAGACTCGTTGTAAATGGTTTCCATGTCACTCCAGACGGGGTTATTCGTGCCAGGAGGCATGAAGAACGCCATGAAATGCCCAAAGCCGGCGTTAACGGTATATACGGCAACATACGACGTTGTAATCCCTCCAATGTATCCTATGACCATCAAACCGGGCCGTAGGAATAAGCCAATTAAAATCATAACTGCGTGTTCGGATTTACCGAGTGCATCGTGACCCTCCGGATGACAGATACCAAGACCAACAATGGGTCCCGCTACCATGGCTTCCATGACTGCCAAAAACCATGCCACGCTCCCAAAAGTAAAGAGCATATAGGGTAGCATCGGTACGTAATAAGCATCCATGAATCCTATGGTAAACATAATGCCCATCCATGCGGCCACAAACGGCAACACAAGTAATAGTATGATCTCTCCGCCCATCGAGAATATCGTCATAAGTGCCATCATTTGAAAATATAAATTGGTACAGTAGTTGATGAAATTAGTGCCCATATAAGCTAATGCGACGATGGGGTGAGTTTGTGATGTGCTTAGCAATTGCACACCTTCGTTTAAAATGGACATCATGGTTGTCAGCGGTAAAATCAATAAATTTTCAATCACATACTCAAACATAGCAGTAATAAAGTTAAGGAAGATCGCAAGAAATTGCTTGATCATCGTATTCCAAATGACATCCCCTAACAATCTTCCTACGCAACCTAGAAACGGTACGCTACCGCAGGCAAAATTGACGTGAGGAATGTTCAACATAGATTCAGCCGGTACTAGGTTAAGATTAAACTTAAATTGAGGTGTGCTGAGTCCAGGTTGACCTGGAAGCTTAATCAAAGACGCATTGGTAATGTAGCCATAGGTGCATGCAGAACCCAGTGTCTTAATGGCCTTGTGATCAGAAGAACCGCTTACATCAGGCTTTAGGCCAGCTTCTACACTTTCACCCGTTATGAGATTAATGACATAATTTGCGCTTTTGCTATCATTGTTTGTCAATTTGCAGAACAAGCCATAGGTGCCTTTACAAGAATTGCTCAGAGGCGTTAATAAATCAGAGGAAGAAAAAGAAGTGGAACCATTTAAGCCAGATCCGCTGTCAACTGCGGTTGTGCCTCCGGCGGCAGTTCCGTTTAGGGTTACCATATCGAAGAAGTAAGCGCCGGACATGATCCAGCCATATGATTTGGCATCATCAATAAATTCATGCTGTTTATTACTGAGCTCGGCATTGCTGTTCTGTGTTTCTAAATTCAATACAGGCAGCATGATGGAATTATAATCGTTTAAGGCAGTATTGAATTCCATGCCAGAAAAGATGTAGGTTTGGGTTTTTCCTTCAGGTGCAGGTAGCCACATCGAGCATTTATCGGATGCGCCTTGGCAATCTTCTTGGGTATCGGACATAACTGGGATGCCATATTGATATTGCGCAATAGTGCTGTAACGCGTATTGGCGTCGCTGCTGGTATTGGGTTTTATTTCGGGGTCATTGTTAACCATGCTTGTTGCGGTGCTAAGCAAATCCACATACATCTGTTGTACTGCGATAGGCCGAGAGGCATTTAATGTCTCTACTTCATCTGCAGAAATGTAATCTAAATTGTCTGTCTCCTCTGCCATATTGAGCTGAGCCCAGGTAATTTTTCCACACACGCCATTCAATTGCGCGTAAATAGAGTTGTCAGTAAAATTAGGCATTTTAACGTAGTTTTTTCCGAGGCTATTGGCTTCTACTGCATTAAACGTGCTTAGAAAATCTGGGACACCAGCACAAAAAGCAGCTAAATCCGAGTCCTTGCTTGTCTTGGCGTCTGTGCAGTTTCCTGAGCCGGATTCTTTTGCCTTTAACTGGGCAGCAAGCTCATTTTCTAAGATAGTTTGAATTGCACGCATACACACTTGGCCTTGGAGCATAGCAGATTCGCCTTTGGCCATGTTTTCTACAGCTGAATTGTTCGCAGTTGTAGAATTTAAAGAGGATTGTGCCGCAACAAAGACACCACCAAGATTAAGATAATCTAATGCTGAATTCCAAATTTTATCCGCAGCTCCGATGCCTAACACGACTGACCATGCGATAAAAATCTGCATTAAACAATAGCCACTGGCCTTCGGAATCAATAAGGACAAACCAATGGTTGAGCGGACTGGAATCCATATGGATGACCATTTTTGCCCTAGAAATTGACCTTCATGCGAGGTATTCATGGTGCCCACAATCAAGGTGTAGGTCACGACGATTCCGCCTAAGGCAAGCACAGCAGAATTAAAGACTAAAAATATATGCCCCATCATTCCACTGGAGCCATGTAGAACACCGTCTACGATACCAAATATATTGCCGAGAAATATGACGGAATAATCGGTGGGTGGGGGGGTGAAAAATGCGGTGGTACTTTCTGAGAGCGCTAATACAGGATAGAAAAAGCAAAGTAGGAAGGTCAGTATTTTTTTCATGAGCGCTCGCCTTTGAAAGAGTGTTTAAACCATTCTTTAACGCTACATCCCAATTTACGTTGTTCAATTTGAAAATGCCAAAAGTGATAACGGAAAGCCAGTACCAACGCAATGCCCACTTCAACCAGAGAAATCATGGCACCTTTCAGACTGCCAAAGCAAAATTGATAGAGACAGTATAAAAATAAAAACATGGCCACGCCCAATAAAGAGTAACTGAGTCGTTTGAGTCCCGACGATTTTTCTTGGAGGGTTTTTTCATCCAAATCGAATTTCGCTATTGCCCGATCAAACGATTCAGATTTTCTCTTGGGTTTCCCTCTTAAGACAAAAAAACGTTCGATCATACCTAAAAAGAATAGGGAAATGGCTTTTGAGCGATCCCAGTCTCCCCAGACACGAGGGTTGAAGAGCCATAATAAAAGTGCTTTGGTTTTGGACGCTTTTTGGGGGGGGGTCGTTTTGTCCGATTTATTTTTCATATTTTGCCTGCATCCGGTAGACATTTAATTATCATAATATATTATAGTAGAAAGAAAAGACAAATGTTGAGAAAATATTTATGCCTGATCTCAGTCATAAAGCTGCCGCAGAATATTGGTTTGGATATGCCGACCCAATGATCTATCAAGTCGTGACTTTTTTAGAGAGTGTAGAGGGTTGGACGCTGGATGGGAATCCTGATTTAGAGGCTGCGATTGAGCATTTGGGAAAAGAGTTGGATGATATTGAAGCGGTGGATTTAACTAAGCTGAATCATGAAGCTACTTTCGTAAATCTCGCCGGAAACATCAAATCAAGTCGTGGCTTGAGACTGCTTCAAGCGATTGATATGGTTCATCCTGGTTCGGCTTCTAAAATCCTGGTGTATGCAGAAGAGAACAGTATGACGGGTGATGAGCCTTCCGGGTTTTTCTTAAAAAGAAATATTATTTTCGAACGCCTGCGTTTGCTGTCACGTGCATTTTCTGAGTCTAGATTAAATTTGATCCATCGTGCTCTTGAGGGGGAAGAATGAAAAAAATTGCTCTGACGCTATTCTCTATGGGGTTGTTTTTCTCTCTGCCCACCTATGGTCAATATAGTGCCGGTTCAGGAGCAGAGGAAACCTCGGATCAACAAGCTGTTGTGGATGCTATAACAAAGTTGGCCACCTGGTTTGGTTACGACATCTCTAGTGCAGCGGACCCTGTCGCCTCAGCACTTTTGGATTACACCCTGGGCATGTCTACAAAGGGCACTCAATTGTTAAATGTTTTTTTTGGTGCGCGTCCAGTGAATTATCCCAATTTTTCTGATTTTACTACGAATACTAATTATGACTCCTTTAACAAGCAGGCCAATATTCTCTATACAGATACGTTTAGCACGCCAGCGTCAGACAGCTCGACAGGAGTGTCGGTGGTTGAGAAGTTTGACCAAAAAGATTATCAATCTAATCCGGTGAATCAGTCGATTGTTAATAGTTTGGTTAATCCGAATACTTCATTGTGTGCGGACGATGGGTCTTGTGTTAGTCAAAGTCAGGTCATGTACACAGCTCTTCAGGATGTTGTAGATAGCTCAACTAAAAATCTTCCAAGTGAGACGCAATTTTTTACGAGCGCGATCGTTAGTAAATTCGCTAGTCAATTAAATGTTGATACATTAGTGGCGCCTTTGATCTATTCGACGTCTACGGTGCAAAAAACTCCAAAGGGTGGGTTGCCTATTTCGACTCAATTACAAATTGCAGCGGATTATGTGCGTAATGTAACGAATGCCGTGATCCCTGTAGATTCTATGTCAGAAGCTGATTATCAAAGTTTATGGAAGGCTGCGCATACTGAAATAACCAGTGATATGACTTCAGATGTATCTGACCCGATCAAAGCAGCTCGTAAAGATTTGATGAATTATTTGCTTAGACAGCGTGTGTATGCCGCTCAAACCTCACTGCCGACGAGTAATTTTTATCGTAGTATGGACGCAAGGATGCCGCAAACAGTGACTTCGACTGATGGCTCAACTTCTACATCCACTAGTCAGGCTTTTAATGAGTTTGTGATGGCAACTTGGCGTTTGTATTCGCCAACTGCAGCATCGGGCGCGCAGTGGGTGGATAAGATTAACACCGCTTCTGCGGCGACGACTCAAAAAGAAATTGCTATTTTGTTATCGGAAATTAATTATCAAATATATTTGGGACGCCAAACGCAAGAGCGTCTGCTTCTAACTAATTCGCTGATAGCATTGCAATCTGCGGCGAATAACCAACCCAATAATAGGACCACTTCGGTGTCAGTGAGCGGCACGACGTCTTCAACCACTTCTTAATTTAATGTCATCTTCGCAATAACGCAATAAATTTGCGTTATTGCGTACCAGAGGGTTCTTTTTTGAATCACTAGAGATTTGCTGCCAGATCAGTTAAACTCGCATGTTGTTTCTGTTCGACTCGTGATTCAGGTCAAGGTGTCTGATTTATGCTCAGTGTAATCGTCATTGTTAAAAACGAAGAAGCCAATTTGCGTGTTTGTTTGAATTCGGTCCGTTGGGCGGATGAAATTATTGTGCTTGATTCAGGCAGTACTGACAATACGTTGGCAGTTGCCAGAGAGTTTACTGACAAAGTATATAGTGCTGATTGGCCAGGTTACGGTCTCCAAAAGCAGCGCGCTTTAGAATATGCAACCGGAACATGGATATTAAACCTGGATGCGGATGAGGTGGTGAGTGATGCACTGCGTCAAGAAATTTGTACCGTTATACAACAAGATAAAGCGGATGCGTATCGAAGTCCTATTTATTTGAATTTTTATGGAAAATCTTTGTATTATTCGTGGTCACCCAAGCATCATGTGCGGCTGTATAAGCGTTTGGGCGCCCGTTATACGGATGCTATTGTGCATGAGTCGATTATGTTGCCGCCGCAGGCGAGACTGGGTCAGTTAAAAGAAGGTATTCAGCATCATTCAATCCAGGATATTACGCATGCATTGCATAAAATGAATGTCTACTCTTCATGCAGTGCTGCGATGCGCAAACAGCAACGCGGTACGCCTTCTTTGCTAAAAGTGGTGTTGAGCGCGTGCTGGATGTTTTTTCGCTGTTATATTCTTCAAGGTGGTTTTTTAGAAGGAATAGATGGGTTTTTACTGGCGGTTTTGAGTGCCGAAGGTAGCTTTTATCGGGGCATTAAAATGATATATCACGATAAAGAGAGCCTGATTTAAGTTATGAAAAAGATTTTGTTGATTAAAATGACCTCTATGGGTGACCTCATCCAATTGTTGCCAGCATTGACTGATGCGACCCATGCCATTCCTGGGATTCGCTTTGATTGGGTGACGGAGGATTCTTTCAAAGACATACCTAATTTGCATCCCAGTATTGATAAAATTATACCCCTGCCCTCGCGGCGTTGGAAAAAAAACATCCTACCCACGCTGCAAAGTGGCGAGATTCAGGCTTTTATTAAACAATTGCGTGGCCAAACCTATGACATGGTCATTGATGCGCAATCTAATTTGAAAAGTGCTGTGGTAAGCCTATTAGCGAAAGGGCAACGATTCGGCTTAGACAAACGTTCCGTGCGGGAATATGGGGCACAATTTTTTTATCATAAAACTTTTGCAGTGAATCGTCAGCAAAATCATGCACAACGTCTACGCCAACTGTTTGCCTTATGTTTAGGGTATCCCGTGCCGCAAACGGCAGCAAACTATGGGATTGAGAAAAGCCTTTTACCGGAATTAGATTTTTATATCCCAGAAAAATTTGTGTTTATCACGCCGATTGCTAGTGTGGCGAATAAACTTTGGCCTGAGCCATTTTGGCAGGAGATTATTAACAAAGTCGTGCAATTAGGGTATGAGGTGTTTTTGCCTTGGTGGAGTGCAGAAGAAAAAGAGCGCGTACTACGTTTACAAAATCAGCATCCCAAAGTTCATTTGCTTCCGACGCTTAATCTCCGGCAAAAAGCCAGTGTCATGGCGCGCGCTGCGGCAGCAATCAGTCTTGATACGGGATTGGCGCATTTGGCTGCGGCATTGGATATTCCCAATGTCTGTTTATATGGCCCTGGTGATTTTAAATTGTGCGGCACGGTGGGTTATAAGCAAATCCATATCAGTGCAAGCAGTCCTGATTGCGCGCCTTGTAGAAGTCAACGCTGTACTTATCAAGGCGCGACAAAGTATCAACCCGCTTGTATGGCAAGTATTAGCCCTCAGCAAGTATTAGCGGCCTTCCATGAGTTGGTGATTTGAGAGATATCCTATGGATTTAAAAGTAGATAACATCGCGTCTGGGATTGTAGATTATCAAGCACTTTCTATCCCCTGCTATTATGAAGATAAATTACATATTGCTATTCGAAGCTACTCTCACAATGCAATAGGGTATTTCTTATTAGTCGAACCCAATACTTTACGAACAATATGTGTTCGCAAAGGGGATATTCGTCATAGAAAACCTGTCTTAGGGCAAAATGAGAATGGCTATTACACCAAAGAGGCTATTGCAACTACGCCATATGGTTTCATGTTAGAACGACTTAAAAACACCACGCATCCTATTACTAACGATGGCATCACACATTCCATGCGCCAACATGAACCGAATCAAATATTTCTTACCATCGATTTATGCCCTTCTAACAAACCCTTTGAAAAAGCTTTTTTTGAAAGATTGGCTGCATTAACAAAACCTGTTCCCATCGTTATTTTTATTACGGAATTACATGCAAAAATCAAACAAAGTCTCTGCTGGGTCATCTGCTAGTGCATCTATACTTTGCGTTGATTGTTGCGCGCCTAGCAGAAAAGAGCTACCACTGAAGCGAGCCAGCCTCAAGCAGGAAGAGATGGCGGATGAAGCCACTGATGATGAGGCAGAAAAAGAATTGGGCGTTATTACGACAAAGCTCATAGGTGCTTCTTTATGGGAAAAACCATTGCACGCCCCTAGCGGCACTCGTATTTGTCGCGGGGTGAATTTTGCAACGGCTGGTCAGAGATTAACTTTGTTTCGGCACTTAAAAACTGAAAAACATGAGATTAAGCAATATAGTGACGTAAGCGATAATGTGGATTTGGTTGTGGCATTACCGACTATTTTCATACTGCGGAGTTAGACTTTAAGTCATGGAGAAATGCTACTGGGTCTATATTTTGTATTGTGACAATGATACTTACTATACGGGTTATACCAACGATTTAGATAAGCGTTATAAATCACATGTGAATGGCACAGGGAAATGCAAATACACTCGAAGTTTCAAACCGTTGCGAATTGCGCAATGCTGGAAAATTATGGGTGAAAGGTCTTTAGCAATGCGCTTGGAGCGAGAGATTAAAAAACTATCGCGCTTGGAGAAAGAAAAAATCATTTCTGATCCAGAAAAACTCTCAGCAGATCTTCGCGTACAAATTGTGAATGAGCTGGGCGTGTAATCCTATAGTTGTTTGACGGACGGCCTCCGAATATGTAACTCTTACATGCCTACAATAAAAAGTTACACAACCCTATCAGGAGAAAAAGCAATGAAAAACCTTTCCAATCAGGAAGAGTTGGAATTATTGAAGCGAAGTTTAGATGCCCTACCCAGAGGGATCTTAATTACAGATTGCCAACAAGAAGATGATCCTATCATTTATGTAAATAAATATTTCTTAGAAATGAGTGGGTATGCTGAAAGTGAAATCCTTGGCAAAAACTGTCGCTTTATGCAAGGTAAAGAAACTGATAGAGAATCCTTAAAAAAACTTGCCATAGCAATAGAAAAGCGTGAGTCAGTGACCGTTAAAATGATCAATTATCGAAAAAATGGCGAACAGTTTGTGAATGAATTCACTATCTCCCCAGTAAAAAATCAAAATGGTGAGGTTACTCATTGCATAGGTCTTGAAATAGAACAGTGAAAACGCCAATTTTTGCGTAAAAGAGGAAAATGAGGGTTGCATTTGAGGTGTTGTCTATTAAATTTTCATTTTAGGGCGCACCTTACTTAAACCTCCATCGACGGCCAATACTTGTCCTGTAATCCAATTATTTTTAGGGTCCAAAAGAAAAATAATTGCCCGAGCAATATCTGCTGGGGTACCAATGCGGTCTAATGCGTGCATTGCCTTCGATGCTTTAAAAGCCAAAGCATTTGAAATAAGCGGCGCGGTAAGCGGGGTATCAGTCTACCACATTAAAGCGTAAATCTAAATTAGCGTAAGTTGATGCTGCAGATTGCACAAGTCCGATAATTCCGGCTTTCGCGGCTGCAATTGCTTCATGATTCGCAAGTCCAATAAGCGCGGCAGCTGATGAAATCAGTACCACTGAGCCGCCATTTTTCATATGCATTCCAGCTGCACGAACCGTTGCAAATGAGGTTGTTAATGAAGAATCAATAACTGCTTGATATTGTTCTTGAGAAGTCGTATGCGCGCTTTTTAATAATAATGAGCCAGCACAATTAACAACCCCATCTATTGGGCCTGCGTCTTCAAATACCTGAGCAACGGCATCAAAATCAGTCGCATCCAGCAGTGCATTAGGTTCAATTTTGATTCTATCTCGAGCAGTAGTGAAGACGGTGTCTCCTTGAGACCTTAAGAGCTTGACGACCGCTTGCCCAATAGCACTACTTGCTGCAATCACTAATAGTTTGCCTTTTGACTGGGTTTTTCAGCCTTATAAACCTATACGGTTGTTGTAGCAGCATAATCAATCAATAATTATTTACGCTGCATTAAGTATCCATATCACTGCATTTAAATAGCCAGCAAAAAGCAGCCAAATACAATATGGAATCAGCAATACACAACTTAATTTATATGTCTTGCGGGTGATGATAATCGTTATCAACGTCAAGATAATAATCGCGGTGATGCAAAAAAGGCTCGCGCCAATCCAATGAAAATAAAAGAAAAGTGGCGTCCAAGCCCAGTTCAGTAACATTTGTGAAACGTAAAATACAAGGGCTAATTTCGCCTGTGGTTGATGACGATATTGCCAAAGTACATAACCTGATACAGCGAGCATACAATATAAAACAAACCAGACGATTGGGAAAACAATATCTGGTGGCGTAAGAATAGATTTATGTACTGTAGGATACCACAATACAATATCATGTTGTGTGATCATCCCCAGGCAATAACCAATGATCTGAAAAACCATAATCCAAAGCAGTGCCCCGCTGACTTTTATTGACATAAATCCCCCCTCGTTATGAAGCAAATTACTATTTGTACTTACGATGCGGACGCCACATATTTGAAAAACTTATTTTATGGTTTTATAAAGTTCTATTGCTACTGGCTCAAGATGTTGACTAACCAATGCTTAAAAGTAAAAAACAATCCAAATCCTAGCATGGAGGAAATATAAAGCCCTGTAAACCATGCCATTTGGCGTTGAAATTTAGTAAGAGACTTTTTTGCTGGCATTGATTTTTCCTCGAAAAACATGATACGCATAGAATGTGTACGCCAAAAGCAATGGCAATAGGACCGAAGCACCATAAAGCATAATCAATAACGCATGATCGTCGACTTTAGCATCCATAAAAGTCAATTGATAAGGAACAATATAGGGTAAGGTATTTAAACCAAAACCGAGATAGGTGATGACAAAAATACCAACCAAAGCTGGGAATGGAACTTGTTCTTTGCGCCGTTTAATGCCAATTGCATGAAACACCATTAATAATGTCACGGTCAGGATGAAAAAAACCATAAACGGTGAATGAGGTAAAACGAACCATATTTTGTGTGCGTTACTTGAAGTTGGCGGAGAAAATAAGCCAATTAGAATTAATGCACTCAGCAACATCCATTGTAAACGGTTAGAAATAGTAAACAGCTTTTCTTGAAGTGACCCCTCAGTTTTTTTTATCAACCGAGCCGACCCAAGCAAACTGTAACCAACCAACAATGCAATGATACAAAAGATATGCAATGGATTGCCTATAAAACCGGCGACGATTTCGCCACTCTGGGCATCGCGCGAGAATCCTTGGATGAATTGGCTAACAAATATTCCTTGAGCAAACACCGCCATACAAGAGCCGATGCAAAAGCACTTTTCCCAAATATGCGCGCTAGTTTTGGTGGCTTTATGGATAAACTCAAAGGAAACACCGCGTAATAATAACCCAACTATTAGCACCATTAAAGGCAAATACAGAGCTGTCATTAATGCACCAAATGCTTCCGGGAAGCCCGCATACAATGCTGCTGCAGCAAATACCAACCATGTTTCATTGCCATCCCATACCGGCAGGACACTAGAAATCATGATGTCTCGCTCTTCGGAGCCTTTAATCCAAGGAAATAGTAGAGCAATGCCTAAGGTGAACCCGTCCAAAATCACGTACATCATTACGGTAAATGCAATCAGGCCTAACCAAATCAGTGCTAAAGTATTCATGGCGTGTCTCCCGATAGGAAGCCAAATGGCTGAATCACTGAAACATCCTCGGGTCCTTTTTTAATGGTTTTATCAAGGAAATAAAAATAAAATCCTCCAAAAATAATAACATAAACCACAATGATCAAAGCAAACCCAATGAGCACATCGTGAGTGGAGACCGCAGAAACAGCGTCTGCAGTCCGAATCAAACCGTAAACTGCCCAAGGTTGTCTCCCCATCTCTGCTGTGATCCATCCAGTCAGCAAGGCAATAAAGCCAACAGGTGACAAAAACTGGCTCGCAAATAATATACGACGAGAAGTAAATAGTTGGTCTTTGACAAGCATCCATGTTGCTACAATAGCATAGCCAAACATTAAGAACCCCATTCCAACCATAATCCTAAAAGAGAAAAATACCGGCCATACTTCGGGTTGTTCGGAGGGTGTTGCCGACAATAGACCCTTAATTTCACCGTTATAGCTATGGGTGTTTAGAATCGACGAACCATGAGGAATTTTGCCAAATTCAAAAAGATTTTTTTGTTGTTTATTGGAAGGTAACGCAAAGATAAGCGTGGGTGCACCTTTTTCAGTCTTCCATAATCCTTCTATCGCCGCAGTTTTTAAAGGTTGATGTTCGTAAACGTTAACCCCAACAATATCTCCCATAAAAATTTGCAATGGAGCGAAGATGATGATGACATGCACGGCAAAACGCATACATGTTTTGGCTAGTTCAGTGTGGATGTTGCGTAGTAAGTAATAAGCACTGATGCTCGTGACTACAAAAGCCGTCGATAGCCAGCTCGCCATAACCATATGTAAATAGCGCGGTAAATTATAAGGGTTAAAGATAATCGCTAACCAATCTGTTGATATGAAGTGATTGCCTTTTTGCGTATACGCAATGGGATGCTGCATCCAAGAGTTCGCTGATAAGATCCAATAAGCTGAAACTAAAGTGCCTGCAGCGACCATAATGGTCGCTGCGTAATGCAGTTTTGGGCCTACGCGATTCCAGCCAAAAATTAAAATCCCAATAAATCCTGCCTCAACAAAAAAAGCACTCATGACTTCATAGATAAATAAAGGACCAAGCACTGAACCAATTTGCTTAGAAAACCCCGCCCAATTTGTCCCTAACTGAAATTCCATCGCAATACCAGAAACGACGCCCATACCAAAAGTTAGTGCAAATATTTTGGTCCAAAACCGAATGATCTGGTAGTAGACTGGGTTTTTAGTTTTGAGCCATGCGCCTTCCATCCATACTAAAAAACAGATTATTCCAATTGAAAAAGCCGGAAAAAGAATATGCATAGACATGGTAAATGCGAATTGCATGCGAGATAAAAGTAGGGCGTTTAATATGTTCATAGCGTTGCCACCTTTATAATTTTATTATAAGTACAGCGTTTCACTGATTTTGCCCCACTTCTATTTTGGCAAGGGGGGGATTAAAAGCGAGAGTTCTATAGAAACTTTCAAATGACTTAAGTGTATCACTAAAAATGAAAATATGAATACTAGTTGTGTATTTTTTTTTCTGTATACGCCAAAAAATCTCTGTTATTTCCGCGCATGCTGTGGCAAAAGGACATCAGTCAGGTAACACCCTCTTGTCCGGATCTCACCTTGGGCGTGTCATCAATTAGTTTTTCGAAGCGAAAATTGAGATAATTTGCTCGGTTTGCAGCCGAAAATACTAATTGATGACACGCCCTAGACTAAAGCAAAAAACGTTTTGAAGAACTATCTACGCTCATCTCGTCTAAGAGTCTCATTTGCACCGAAAACTCATGTGCGCTAGGTATAATTGCCGTTATTTAGCGCTTTTTTTTGCTAAAACGAAATGGGTGCCGCAATAAGGGCAAGTTTCTTTACCTGTTTTTTCGATGGGTAAATAAACTTTGGGATGCGCATTCCAGGTACTCATATTATGCGAGGGGCATGATAACGGTAAATCTTTAGCTTGGACAGTTATGGTTTTTTGTGCGCAAGCGTTTTCTTGTTTGGTCATATTGTTCTTCTCGTTTTTTTTCAAATTAATTATCCGTAATTTGCTGTATGAACGCAATCATTTCTCTGTGATTCATGGTTTCAGTCACAGAAAAAACATGCCCATCTGGCCAATGGCGGAGCCAAGTCATTTGGCGTTTGGCTAATTGGCGAGTGGCCGCAATGCCTTTTTCCGATAATAGAGTGAGATCTTGGTGATCTTGTAAATAATCCCAGACTTGGCGATAGCCTACGCAGCGCATGGAAGGGTGCGCGGCAGTCAATGTATATGTTTGGCGTAAATGCTGTACTTCATCAATCAATCCACCTGTGACCATCGCCTTGAACCGGTCGGCGATGCGATCGTGCAACCAGCTGCGCTCTTCGGGCATCAAAATGAGATTTATAAATTTTCGGTCAATCGATTGTTGCGTAGTTTGCTGCCAAATGGATAAGGGTTGTTGTGTGAGGGTGAAGACTTCTAGCGCGCGGAGGATGCGCTGAGTATCGTGGGGGTGAATGCGCGTGGCGGCTTGTGGATCCACTGCGGCCAATTGCTGATGCACATAATTCCAACCGTGTTCTTGTGCTTGGGTAACGAATGCATTGCGGATGACGGGATCCGCTGTTGGCAACGTAGACAATCCTTGCTGCAAAGCACGGAAATACATCATCGTGCCCCCTACCAATAAAGGAATGTTGCCACGTGCTTCTATTTCTTGTGCGCAAAGCAGCACATCAGTGCAACATTGTGCTGCGGAATAAGTTTCCTCGGGAGAAAGAATATCAATCAAATGGTGAGGCGCTTGAGCTAAGACTGCCAAATCCGGTTTGGCTGAACCGATATTCATGTCACGATAGATCATCGCTGAGTCGATGCTGATAATTTCACAAGGGAAGTGCTGTAATAGTGCGCAGGCTAAATCAGTTTTTCCTATGGCAGTTGGACCCATCAAACAAAACCAAGTGCCCATCATGACGTCAAGGCTCGCTCTGGAGTAAGCATTGATCGGCCCTGTCGCATCAGGTGCTGACAGGTTGCTGAATCTAGGTGTAAACAGGCATGGATGCTGAGCATGGAATCCCAATGTTGCAGACAAAAATCGACTAAGGTTTCGCGTTCAATTGGACTCATATTATACGCATCGAATGTTTGGCAGGCAATTAATTGTTGAATTAAGTTATTTTGGTCATAAGTTGATTTTTGTATAGCTAGAAAAAAGCGTTCTAAATCTAACAAAGGAAAATTGATTGGCATAGTCCGAATCAGGATATGCTGTGTGCCGATAAAATCAAATTGTAGACCTAAATTAAGTAAGGCAGCGCGTTGTTGTTCTAAACAAGCATCTCCCGCTGTTTCTAGTGGAATGCGAACGGGAACCAATAATGCACGGTGTGGGAAAGGATAAGAGATTGTTTGGAGTGATAGTGTCATATAATGATGCTGTAATTTTACTATATCAATCAAATAATACGCAGCATTTTGGAAGCGAAGTATGGCAAACTGTGGATTCAGGGTGATCCAATCAGAATTCTCTGCAGATACTCGGTTGGTGCTGTCTGCCGTGGGGAAAGCGCGCATGAGGATAGGGTGCTCTATTACTATGTTGGGTAAGGTTGCTGCTTGCGTATGGATGCGATTCGCCAGCCCAGAGACAATCAGGGCATGTATCGTTCTAGGATCGCGAAAACGCACTTCATATTTGGTAGGATGTACATTGATATCGACTTGATCGGGCGGTAGGGTCAAATACAAAATGCACGAAGCATAGCGTCCTGGATGGAGAAGCTCTTGATAGGCTTGGCCAATCGCCTGGAGGACCAGTTTATCTTTGATCAAACGGTTATTGAGGTAAATCCACTGTTTATCGCGTTGGCTGCGTTGATAGGCTTGCTGGCTGATCCAGCCCTGCATAGTAAATTGCTCATGTTCTTCATGAATGGAGACTGCGTCGTTCAAAAAAGCTTGGCCAAATAATTTTTTGATCCGTCTTAAACGACTTTGGTCACAATTTGCTTTGGGTAATTGGAGCGTTTGTTTCTGATTATGGTGTAAAGTGATCGCGATATGCGGCGCAGACAACGCAAATTGTTTTACTACAAGTTCAATGGCTTGATATTCCAGACGCTCTGATTTTAAAAATGTTTTGCGTACGGGTGTGTTATAAAATAGATCGCGAATTTCTATAGTAGTGCCCTGATTTCTGGCAAACATGTGGGTGTGAATGCCCTGTTCATCCACTTTTAACAACATGCCATGGGTTTGGTCCGCTGGTTTTGAATAAATACTCATGCGAGAGACAGACGCAATGCTCGCCAATGCTTCCCCACGAAATCCCATCGTAGTAATGGTGTAGAGGTCGGCTAATTGCGAAATTTTACTGGTTGCATGTGCAGCAATGGCCAAATGTAAATCTTCGGCATAAATACCCTGTCCATTATCAGAGATTTTGATGAGATTGAGTCCGCCGAAACCTAGGTCGACGCTAATGGCGGTCGCACCCGCATCTAGCGCATTTTCTAATAATTCTTTGACGACAGACGCCGGCCGTTCAATGACTTCTCCTGCCGCAATTTGATTAGATACGCTAGGAGATAATTGTTGAATTCTCATGGTAAACGGTTACCTTCTGCGAGCAGGCTCATTATAACTATAACTGAGGACTGGGCGGCGCGCGGCAAGCGCGGCGATTTTGCTACCATGGGGCGGATAGTCCCAAAAATAGGTTTTGATCCCACCTACGATTGCTTGACACATCTGCGCTTGATAGCGCGGATTGGTTAAATTCATTTCTTCGCGGGGATTAGAAATAAATCCTGTTTCAATCAGTAAAGAAGGAATATCAGGTGATTTGAGTACCATGAAGCGTGCTTGTTCCACTTTATGACTATGCAAATCCGTAATGTGATTCAAGCCGTGCAAAACCTGGTGTCCAAGCTGTAGACTGGCGCTGATGGTTGCGGTTTGTGATAAATCAATCAGTACCGAACGGATTACCCCATTTTGATCATGGATTTTGGATAAATTCACCCCACCTAATTCGGAATAATTTTCTTTGGCGGCTAGCCAACGAGCGGCTTCACTGGTAGCACCGCGTTGCGATAAAGCAAAAACAGATGCACCATGCGAATTGTGATTTTCAAACGCATCGGCGTGAATGGCGATAAACAGATCCGCATTATGGCGCCGGGCAATCGCCATCCTTTCGCGTAAACCAATATAATAATCCCCGTTTCTGGTTAAGACTGCGCGCATGCCAGGTTGTTGATCAATGTATGTTTTTAATCGTCTGGCAATAGTGAGCACCACATCTTTTTCGCGTGCACGGTGAGGACCAATCGCACCGGGATCTTTGCCGCCATGTCCTGGATCCAAAACGACGATGACGTCTCGATGACCGACAGGGTTGCTACGAATAATGGTGGCAGCAGGTTGATGATTTGCTAAACCAACAGCTTTATTGTTGTTTACTGTGTGCGCAGATGATGATTTGGGCGTGATGCGGAGTTGCCAACCACTTGCCCCGCGGCTGGTATTAAAGTTTACCGGTTGCTTGGTTTCAAGCACAAGACGTAATGTTTGGGGTTGCGGGTGACCGATGCGCGCCGTTTTGATAAGTTGCGTTGTGCGGGATAAAAATGCGGGGTTCATTTGAGTGGACGTGTTCTTGAGATCGATCACAATCCGTTCTGGATTGTGCAGCATAAAAATGCTATGCGTATCTTGGCCGGTGACGGAAAATCTTAATATGAGAGGTTGTTGCTGTACAACGCTAATATGATTTAGTTGCGCAGAAAAAGCAGGAGAAGACAAGCCTATGCTGGTGAGCAGAACTAAGAAAACTCGGTGCATCTGTTGAAAAACCCCCATTTTTTCTCCCTTTAAACCTGACTTTCTAGATTAAAATTATGCACACTTTTATGTAGTATAGGCGCTGTTTTAGCATTTGCCTGCATCATGAGCGTTCTACCATGCTCGGATCTGATGAGCAATAAAGCGAGATCAATATGATCAGGCGATAACGAGATGCGTTCTGGCCATTCAATACAACAAAGTGTATTGGCCTGAAAATAATCACGAAATCCTATGAAGTCTAATTCACTGTCATCGACAATCCGATATAAATCGAAATGATGGCACTGCGCTGGCACCTGAGATGAAGGGCTTTGTAGCGGGAGATCATACGTTTCAAGCAATGAATAAGTTGGGCTTTTGATCGGGCCTTGTACGCCCAGAGCGCGCAGGAGTGCACGTACTAAAGTGGTTTTGCCCGCGCCAATATCACCGCTGAGCGTGATGACCATCGGCAATGATAGGCACTGGGCTAAATGTTTGGCGTAACGTTCAGTGTCTTGAATAGAGGGTAATTCAATGGATATTTGCCCAAAGGGTGCTGCTACATCGTTCATTTATCATCTGGATCCGATGGTTTATCATTGTCGGATACTAATTTTAAGAATGGTTTTACTTTTGCTTTTGCTTGAGAAGTGGGAGTCGCGGTTTTTTTAGGAGGAACGGTATCATATTCCACATCAAACTCCATACCACGGCCATTCTCTTTGGCATATACGGCTAATACAGCACCGGGAGATAAGGAAATTTGGGTGGTTTGCCCGGAAAATTTTGCAGTAAAAACGATTCTATCATTATTCAGATGCAACCCACGACAAGCTTTGGGGTCGATATTAAGAATAATGCGGCCGCCATTAACAAATTCTAGCGGCACTTCTACATCAGGATGCATGGCATCCACCAATAAATAAGGCGTGAAATCATTATCAACGATCCAATCAAAAAGTGCCCGAATAAAATACGGCTTATTGGATGTCATGGGTGACGCCATTTATGCTGTCCTTAATTGTCGTTCTGCATCGGTCAAACTAGATTCAAAGGAATCCCGTTTGAATAAACGCGCCATGTATTGCATGATACCGGTAGCGGATTCCGGAATACTAACACCCAATGCTGGAAGACGCCATAATAAAGGTGCTAAAACGCAATCTAACAAGGAAAATTCTTCGCTTAGAAAAAACTGTTTATCTGCAAATACTGCTTCGATAGCTAAGAGGCTTTCTGCAAGCAAACCGGTTGCTTCTGGGTTAGGTTCTGTTTGTGTTTGGATACGGTTGGCCAAGCCATACCAATCTTGCTCAATCCGGTACATCATTTTACGAGTTTCTGCTCTGGCCACCGGATAAACGGGTAATAGCGGTGGATGTGGAAAACGTTCATCCAGATATTCCATGATAATCCGTGGTTCATATAACACCAAATCACGATCGATGAGTGTTGGCATGGATCCATAGGGGTTAATTGCTAAAAGATCTTCTGAAGCGGTATCAGAGTTCATGGGTGTAATATCGACGTTGACGCCTTTTTCTGCCAGAACAATACGGACTTGGTGGCTATAGATATCATCGTGATTAGAATAAAGCGACATAATAGTACGCTTGGTGATCATGGCCATGTCATACCTCGTTGTGGTAATAGGTTGTGTTGATCCTTTCGATCAAATTTGTCACAATACCCATTACGAAAAATTTTGATTATATCATATTTTAATGATAGGTAGGTAAATATTTACCTGTGGCCACTTTGTTGTGGACTAGGTGGGGTAGTTTCTTGCGCTTTTACTTCGTCTTGTTTCATAGAAAATAACTTTTCTTTATAGACTTCATTTTCGGTTGGCGTTCTAGTAAAAAAATACCTACAATATCTTGGATAAAGTTTACTATGCTCTCTCCCCCAAGTATCGTGCCTTACTAAGGTTTGATTTTTTTTGATAATTTGCTCCATGGTATAGATTTTCATACAAGGAGGTAAGAACTTATTGTTTAATTCGTCACTTAAATCCTGAATAATAGCTAATTTAGCAGGAGTTTTATCATCAGCATGTAGACTAAGATAATTTGTGTAATCACTTAACATTTTTTTAAAATCGCTAAGTTTCGCAAGCATCTGTTCTTGTCTTGATAATTTTTCTTCAATACCTACTGTTGGAGACTTAAGATACGCTTCTTATCCTTGATATTTGCACAGAACATCCGCGCCACGACCGTCAGGGAGTGGAGCCGTTAGAGCTAAATTCTCCACTCTCTAATTTTACAATACCATAGGCTCTTAGCGTAACAGTACACGCCATGCTGTGATTATTCAGCGTTTCTTAACAATCGATTGGCGAATGCAATCGTCAAAACTGAAATAAGTAAGGTGAGATGAATGCCTACTTGCCAGCTGATGGCCGAATTAGAGTATTTAGTGGGATCGATGAACGTGCGTAAAAGATGGATGGACGAGATTCCAATGAGTGCTAAAGCCAGTTTGATTTTCATGGCACCCGCATCTAGGTGGTCGAGCCACTCGGGCTGATCCGGATGTTTCTCAATCCCCAAACTTGCGATAAATGTTTCATAGCCTCCCATGATAACCATGATTAAGAGATTGGCTATCATCACCACGTCAATTAAGCCTAGTACGCCCAACATAATCGAGTTATCGCTGGAACTATTCAGGTCGCAAAACAAATGGAACAATTCAAAAAGAAAACGGTAAACATACGCAGAGAGTGCGAAGATTAATCCTACGTATAATGGGGCTTGGAGCCAGCGACTAGAAAAAATGACCTTGCCGAGGATGTGTTTAAAAGCGACCGATTTTTTCATGAAGTTCCTTGTTAAGGTAGCTTGGGAAAATATTTAAGCTACCCAAGTAATTAATTATATTACCATGGTCTACGCATGCGCAACCAATATAACCCACACAATAGCAATAAAAACCCAAGTACAAACCAACCTAATGTCGTGCGTTCCAAAACGGATGGCTCGGCTGCATACTCTAAGAAATAAACAATATCAGCCACCACAGCGGCAAAGTCCGGTGTGGAGAGTTCATTTTGTAAAGACTCTAAGACATGGGGCATCATGCTATTTGGAAAACGGTGGTTGTTGACGCCAAAGCGTTGGCTGGAATCAGGATAAAAGCCCAATAAATAAGTGGTGATCCACAACGTCCCGCGTTGTCGACTTATCAGAGATAAATCCGGGGGTGGTTTGCCAAACCACTGTTTGGCATCCCATGACGCCATGGCGATTTGTGGCCAGGTATTCGATAAATTGGGAAGTGATAAATATAAAGACGAATTTATTTGTATCGAGTTTTGTTGCGCAAGATTTAAATCTTTAACCATCCGTGGCCAAGATACGTAGCGCAAACTATGACAGCCGCTGCAATAATTCATGAATAAAATCGCACCGCGCGCGCGCGAAGGATGCGCGTCAGAATAGGCCCAAAAACTCCAAGTGAGTAAGAGACTGAGCAGAAGAGAAGAAAAAATTTTGGGCCAAAATCTCATAAGGTGATCCGGGTTGGTACGGGCAAATGTGATTCTAGTCGGCTGTATAGGGGCATTAGTAAAAAATATGCAAAGTAGAGGATGATCGCACCCTGAGCAATGCTTTGATTTAATGGATTCAATTCCTGCATTCCCAGATAGCCTAATGTGACAAAACTACCTACCATCAAACCCAGAGCGATACGCGATAGTTTTCCCTTATAACGCATAGAGCGTACTGGGCTGCGGTCTAGCCAAGGTAAGAAAAATAAAATCCCCATGGCGGCAAACATGAATAGGATGCCGATATTTTTGTCTGGAATCGCCCGCAATATGCAATAAAATGGTGCCATATACCATAATGGTGTGATGTGCAAAGGTGTGACCATAGGATTGGCTGGTTCTGCATTAGTGGGTTCTAAAAAAAAGCCGCCCATATCTGGAAAGAAAAACACAATAGTAAAAAAAACCACCGCAAATAACAGCATCGCCATGATGTCTTTCATTACATAATAGGGATAAAAAGGAATTTTATCGGCCGGGTCTTTGATTTCAATGCCATCTGGATTGGAAGAGCCTACATGATGCAAAGCTACAATATGTAAAAAAGAAAATAGGATTAACAATAATGGCATCGCAATAATATGCAATGCGTAGAAACGTTGTAAAGTCGATTGTCCCACCATAAAATCACCACGTATCCACGTAACCAACTGTTCTCCGATATAAGGAACTGTCGCAAAGACAGAGGTGATGACTTGAGCCCCCCAATAGGAGAGTTGTCCCCAAGGCAGCAAATAACCGAAAAAGCTTTCTATGAGGAGGATCAAAAACAGCCCCATGCCGAGTATCCAGACCAATTCCCGAGGTTTTTGATAGGATCCATACAAAAGTCCACGAAAAAGATGGACGTAGATCACCAGGAAAAAAGCGGATGCGCCAGTGGAATGCATATAGCGGAGTAACCAGCCGTAATTGACATCACGCATGATGGTTTCAACTGATTGAAATGCGCTTTGTACCGTGGGCGTATAGAAAAAACTCAGCCATAAGCCGGTTAAAAATTGATTGCCTAAAACCAATAATGCCAAAGCTCCGAAACAATAATAAAAATTTAAATTTTTGGGAACAAAATATTCGCTGCAATAATTTTTCCAAACCGCTATCAATGGCAAGCGATCTGCCCACCATGTTCGATTCCCGGAGCGCTTGGTCATGTGGTCTCTCCAAGTCGTAGGGTGTGGTCGTTAATAAATCGATAGATGGGTACTTCCAAATTAATGGGTGCGGGTACCTGGCGATATACGCGACCAGATAAATCAAAGCGCGAACCATGACAAGGGCAGTAATAGCCGCCAGCATTGGCATCGAACATGGGATCTTGGGAGCGGTATTCTGGGATACAACCGAGATGGGTGCAAATACCTACTAAGACTAAATAGTCTGGGTGGAGAGAGCGCCAAGGATTTTGCGCAAAAGCAGGTTGTTGTGGCACCAGAGAGTTAGGATCGCGCAATTCAGGATTGTCTTGCTCCAATTGGGTGATCATGGCTTGAGTGCGCCGCAAAATCCAAATGGGTTTGCCACGCCATTGGACTGTCATTTGTTGCCCAGGTTGCAGCGCGCTGAGATCGATGTCTATAGGTTTATTGGCATCTAATGTTTGTTGATTAGGTTTTAAAGAGGAGACAAAGGGTACTATTGCACAAGCAGCCCCGATACATCCTAGAATACGGATCCCTGAGCCTAATGCGCGGCGACGTTCTTGGTCAATGGTATCGGTGTCTGACATAGGGCGCTCATGTGTGCCTGGTAGGTTGGGCCTTGGCCCAACAAAAGTGTTGCTGTTGGGCCAAGGCCCAACCTACCTAATTGTATCCTAAAAAAAATCCCCTCAATAGAGGGGATTTTAGTATATAAGCGTAACCAGAAAGTTTAACGTTTCGAGTATTGGGTCGCTCTACGCGCTTTATGTAGACCAACTTTCTTCCGCTCGACTCGACGCGAATCTCTAGTTAATAGTCCGCGTGCTCGCAGTTTTTTACGGAATGATTGTGGATCAGGCTCTGCACCTTCTACCAAATCAAGTTCGTCGTATTTGACTAATGCACGTGCGATGCCTAAGCGTATTGCGCCTGCTTGACCAGAAATACCACCGCCCACAACTGTAGCGTAAACGTCAAAAGTCGTTAAAGCATCGACTGCTTCTAGAGCTTGACGAACGACCATGCAAGATGTTTCGCGGCCGAAGTATTCAGACAGCTCACGGCTATTAACGATGATATTGCCTTTACCAGGGCGTAAAAAAACACGCGCTGAGGAGCTTTTGCGACGGCCAGTACCATAATATTGTATTTGTTTTTTCTGCGCGCTCATACTCATTCCTCAATATCAAGTTGCTTAGGTTGTTGCGCTTCATGAGGATGTTCGCTACCAACATAAATTTTCAGTTTGCGAAACATATCTCGACCTAATGAATTTTTAGGAAGCATACCTTTCACTGCCCGCTCAAGCACACGTTCTGGATGCTTAGCTTGCAATTTTTCAAAGGTAATTTCCTTGATTCCACCAGGAAAACCAGTGTGATTATAGTAAATTTTATCTTTAAATTTACGACCAGTCACTTTGATCGTTTCCACATTGGTCACAACAATATAATCGCCAGTATCAACATGCGGCGTATATTCCGCTTTATGTTTTCCACGCAAGCGGTGTGCAATTTTGGCTGCCAAACGGCCTAGTGTTTTATTGCTTGCATCGATGATATACCAATCACGTTTGACTTCATGTGCTTTGGCACTAAATGTTTTCATTACCTAACTCCAAACCACTTAGATTAATCTATGACCGGCGATTTTAACCAAATCTAGTTCGGATCACAAGCTTTAATATTAGGTTTCATAAAAAATCATTTATTATGGCTTTAATTTGGTCAAAATACTGAAGCGAATGGCGTTAGTGCTTACGCATGGCTAGTCATCCACTAAAATTTTGAAAATACGGTGGGTCGCTTAGGTTAATTTACAGTGCATCCATTTTTTTATTGACCAACCGCGCTAATTTTTGCGTATTAATTGATAATGTTGCGTAATTATGGTATAATAAAACCTGGAAATATCATTTGGGTGAATTATGACTATCAAAGATATTCTTGAACCTCTGGTAAACCCCATTGACTTGCATACAGACTTAAATACTGCCTTAAATACTGCCTGTAATGCATTGATTGCAGCGCCGAATAGTCAGAATTTTGCTGACCTAGAAGCGTGTTGCGTTAAGATCCTATCGACCATGAAGGACGCCTCCCCCGAGTATAGAGCGTTCGAAACAAAGGTTCTAGATGCTATCAAAGCTACGTATCAGGCTGATTTGTGCCGTGATCTGATGGTCAGCCATGTTGCTCCAAAAGGAAAAGATGCAGGATTACGCGCACTGCAGGAAGTAGTTATCACCAGTCTGTTTTTACGCAAAGCAGTTGCTCGAGAGATGTTGCAAGAGTTGGAAAAGTTGAAATTCAATTTAAAGGCTATTCGTGGATGCCCTCAGAATCAGATGGCAGGCTGTGATGCTGATAATGTCATCGTATTGACTGAGCTTGCAATCAACAAGTTTATTTATGCTGCTTATGAAGAAAAAACAAAAAACAGTTTTACATATTGTAAGCAAGTTTTAGATGAAATCTGTAAAACGTTTTCAAGCTCAGAAAAAGATATGGTTATGGGGACGAATTTTGAGGTCCTGCTGTATGGCGATATCCGATACCTTGTTGCAGGGTTTATGGCCGCATTAGAAGCCATTACAAGATGGGTAACTCAAAGCGCGAGAGATACCTCCTATAAGACAGAGAGTGTGTATCAACCGCGATTTTTTACTCTAGAATTTGCCAGCCATCAGGCATTGAGAGAGTTTAAGGGTGCTACTGCAAATGTTGAAGCGCAGTATGATCTGATGCCGGTGACGTAAGCAAGGTGCATTAGATAGTCTGTTATAACCCTATAAGGTCACGTCATCCCGAACCCAAGCGCAGCGAGGGTGAGGGATCTCCCTGTATTGGCACATACTAAATTAATGTAAAAAACACTTGAAAAATAAGGAAAACTTAAAGATGACCGATATTAATTATGTTATAAATCCAACTCCTTGATTGTGCCTATAGGCAAAAACAATCGATGATCATTATCTGGAAACGGTATAAATCCAAAGTGTTTATAGAAATTCACAGCGACCACATCTTTGGCATCAACAATGATTGCAACAATCCCAATTTGATGACTTACAGCAAGACTTCGTTTAAGCGCGTCCATCAATAAGAACGTACCGATCTTGCTCCGCTTCATTTTTTCATCTACGGCTAATCGTCCTAACAAAATTCCAGGTAATACGGGATATCTTGGTAGTTTTTTTGCTAAATTAGCAGGTAATTCACCCGGAAATATTCCAATGGAAGAAATAGTATAAAATCCTGAAACTTTATCAGAGTCTTGCTGTGTCAATACATATGTAATTGCAACATTCTTTTTGCTATCTTGGCTGGCTTGTATTTTCAGATACAGATCCAGTGCTTCAGTTCCACAGGAAAACAATTTTCTATTATGTTTTTTATCCAATTGCTCGATTCGATATTTAGGTGAAGGCGCTTTTGTCTCTGTCATTTGGACTCAACATCCTTCTTGTACTGATCGACCGCCCTTAATAGATTACTGGGCGCTTTCGGTGGGGTTAACAACGCTTGAATAAAAATATCACGATCCACCGCTGTCAAATGTAGTTGCTGATACTCTTGTATGACACGAACAGCTGCCTCGTATGCTGAGTTGATAACGAAATCGGTAAGTGTGCGGCCAGATAATTCAGCTGCGTTTCTAAGTAAATTCTTTTTGTCCGCACTAATTCGTGCTTCAAGCCGCTCTGTATCCTGGCTATGTTTGATTGCCGGTTGTCCCATAATGGTCATCCTATATTGAGCCTCCATGTTTTATTATACGGCATATTGCCGTACAGTCAATCTGTGTTTGGCATGCCCCAGTCTTAACAATTTTCATAATTAATCATTACTTTGTCTAAGGCCTCTTTCAAATCGTTTTCTGAAAATCCCAAATCCCGGCTAGCGGCTAAAATCCCACAGGCGCCTTCTGCAAAATTGGTAGTAGGTGTCCAATAATCCCGATTCGCTTTTAACATCACATGAAATGCTTTTTGCGGATCCCAGTTCGAGTGAGTGGCCAATAAATAAAATAAACGGTTGTACACCCCACTACTGTAATGCACATCCATGCCATTTTGATAATCGATGGCGCGTTCTATTGATACGCCATCGCGACTAGGATGCTGAAACCAGCGTAAAGCAGAATCCGTTTTCGAAACGTCTGCACCCACAGTCCAAGACGCCTTACCATAGGCGTAATACTCCGCCGCTTGGGATGCCATATCTGAAAAAGCTTCATTGATGCCGCCTGCTTGCCCAAAATAGAGCAGACCAGAATGCTGTTGGGTAAAGCCATGCGATAGCTCATGGGCAATAATACCGATAGTCACTGGAGAATAGAATTCACCATCGCCATCTCCAAAAGTCATTTGTTGACCATCCCAAAATGCATTGGCGAAGTAATTACTAAAGTGGACCCGAAATATCAGTTGCGTGGGCTGATGGTCTTTCTGTAAAACCTCTACGCCATAT
>CAIRCS010000033.1 GCA_903877115.1 uncultured Legionella sp. | reverse complement strand
GCATTATTGTCTATTTCGGCAAACATGCTTTAAATATGTATGGCTTGCCAGCCGATCTGGAACGAGTTGAAATTAATTACGCTAATTATAAAAATCTTCTACATTGGTGCGAAAGGTAGGTTATAAAGTTGAGTCATTTGCTAATTCTGACAACTGAGCTAATATTTTACATATACCTCTTGACAAGGCTACGAGAGAAAGATGTCATCCTCAGAAGATGAACAGGTTTTTTTCATAGAACCTCTCCAATTTATTCACCCTGCAGTAAAGAAACTTCATGCACGCGGCGCCGGGCTTTTGAATAGCATAAATGAAGATATCCAGCAACTAAATGATTTGATTACTGAGTATAATCGAGCAAATAACCTCACAGACAGTATTGCAAAATTAAAACAATTGGAAGCAACACGACAACGTTTAGACGATGTTTATGGTGATGATCAGATTAGCTTTTTTTCTTTTTATTTCTCACCGGATTATCAATCTTCTGTGTATACAGCCTTGCACCAATCACTATACCAGCAACGTACTCGTTTACGCCTAGAATCTGTTGGCCAAATGAGCACTACTCTTGAATCAGATTCTGGTCAAGAATTGTCAGATGTGCTTGATGAGATGTCTATGGATGATATTGTGCAGATCATGCAAATTTTAGCATCTGGCGCATCCAACGGGATTCACCAACAATTGACAAAAATTGCTCCACAGAATTTGGCATATCAAAATTTTTTAATTCAACATGACGTGGAGTGCATAGGGGGGGGCAATTCCAAAAATTTTGCCTTTACTCATCGCTTACGCCAACAACGTACCCTAATGAAACTTGAAAATCGTTTGAATACGCCCAAAAAAAATGAACGTGAATTCCGTGCTTTAATGAGTGAGAAAGAAAATGAACCCAGTTTTTTAGTTCGTGAATGGTCAGATCGACGAGCTGTATTTATTGACCCAAGAACGAATCTATCGACGATTCGAAGATTGACCGTTATGGATTACAATGAAGGTTCTAGTTTGAGTGATTTACCTGTAGAGGCAGATATCGTAGCACAACAAAATCTTGCAATTGATGTGGCATTGGCACAGATTATGATTTATAAAAAAATGCATCTGTTAGGTAGGACATGGACGGATGGTAAAGGCGATAATCTTTTACTGCATCGTGATCCCATTACACAGTGCATGGTTGCAGAAATAGCAGATTGCAAAGCCATTTATACTTTTAATCCAGAGACTGGGACAGCTGAATTTGAAGAACCGATATGTCGTTCGATTGGTAGATCAGCACCTGAATTATTGGTCGAAACGCCTGATATCATTGACGTTGATAAAGCGGCAGTGTACACCGTTGGGAAAAATTTATTTGAGTCTCTTTTATGTTTTGTACCTGAGGCGTATCAAAAATATGTTACTCCTGTGAATAAAAAAGGGGTAGCTGCTTATCAAAGGGTTGAATTACTGGATCAATCTTTCAATCATCCCATTTTTGATGTACCATTTAAAGCCTTAATCCAAGACACGACGCGAGCTTATCCTGCTGCTAGGATATCCAATGATGAATTGTTTTTAAAATTACTAGATATAAAATATACGCAACATCCAGAATCCGCGCAGTATCAACAAATTGGTCAAAAGCTGAAACAAATTATTGAATTTGATTTACCAAGCGAAGAAAAGCAGCAAAGAAAAGAGTTTGTTTTTAAATGTTATCAATTTTTATTGATCCCAGAGCAAGATCTCAATAAATTGGATCAACGCTTAAATCGTGTGATTCAAAAGTATGAAGAAATAACGGCGTCGTCTATTTATAAAGAAGCGTTAAGTAGTCAGAAAAAAGCGGGTGTTGATGAAAACAAAGGCCAAAATCTGGAGATAAAATGAGTAAAGAGGTCACCCAATTCTACACACAATATGGCATTGATCCAGCCCAGAGAAATTTAGAAGGTTTACAGCATATAGCCCAGATATGCCAAAAAGTGATTTCTCAGGATTGCGTCTATCCTTGTGATACATTTTCAGATCATGTTTTTGATAACTATTTAGAATTCATCCGTGCGTATGCTGAGGATTTTTTGCCACATGCTTCGTCACATCTTGCTCATCATATACCCGCTTTGCACAATAGATCTGCTTTGCAGTATGCAGCGTTATATGGTTATGACCGCTACATTCAACAGTTGCAGCATGAACCTAGTTCCGTGATCAATGCACAAAATCCCTATGGTATGAGCGCATTACATTTGGCCGCACTTCAGGGGCATTTGGCATGCTGTCAAGCTTTATGCACGTTAGGCGCATCCGTGACATTAGAAAATAAGCAACAACAATATCCTTTGTACTGTGTCTTGACCGATCCAAAACGTACTGGGGCCGCCTCTGCGGCACGCCAAGCGGAAGTTTTTCGTTATTTGTGGCAACGAGATCCAAGTACCATCGATCATTGTGATCGTTTTAACCAAAATGCGTTACACCTTATGGCGGTTTATGGTCATTTTGAACTGCTAGAAGAGGCCATGCAACAAGATCCTGAGCTGGTTCGGAATCGCAATACCCATGGTACGGCACCTATTCATGCAGCGATTGATAATCAACAACGTCTTGCGATGCAAACTATTTTGACACATGTACCCGAAGTTGCAGTGCTACAAGGTCATAAGCTGCGCATACCTCTGCACTATGCTATTTTAGCTGGGGATGAAGAGATGGTTAAATATTGTTGTCAAATCAATCACAGTTCAGAGGTGAGCAATGCCAGAGATACAGAGGGTAAAACCCCATGGATGATGGCATATGAAGTATCTGATAGTCATAAACAAGGCATTTTGGATATTTTAGCGGAGTATTTTCCGGATATAACGTTGGGATATGGTAGATAAGTACTCCCCCTCAATGAAGATCGATCGTAACTCCCCGTGCGCCAAGAGAAGCCTAACTTCGTCTTGCGGGTGAAAGTCCCGTCATAGAAGGAGAACCGATTCCACTATGTAGCGAGTCTTGCGTTGACGTAGGTAACGAAATCGACGAAGCGTAGACAGCGAAACTGGCGAGCCAAAACCCTATGCGTAAAGGGTGAACGGTGAATGTAAACCTCGAAATAGTAATATCATTGCTAATGAGATCATTTCCTTGCTTTAATGTTTGTAATCGTACACGAGACTGATAAACTTCAAGAAGTCTGTCATAAGGTATATCTGAGATTTCCGCCATATTTAAATTACCGTTATTTAATGCTTGCGCGATAATGACTGCATTCAGGCTGTTCTCATCTGCAAGTAATTTGGTATAGCGTGGTTGTATATGAGTAAAAGCGGGCAAATAACGTCACTGTTCGTTAACAAAGCGAAGCACATCTGTAATATCGCATAGCGGCAATTGCTCATAAAAACGATACTGGATCTCTTCGTCAGAAGTTGTTCCTGATTTTTTCAGGTGGTGATTAGTTATAATGGTGTGAGTCATTATGAAACTATCAACGATCCCCCAACCGCGCAATTGATTGAATTAATAAACACTAATATCAGCCGCCCACTGTTTGGATTTTTAAATCAATGAGCCTACTGTTTTGGAACCCTTAGGCTCAGTAATAGTGTACAAAATACTACTCTGAAAACATTTGTAACAATCATTTTTTTACCGATGAGTTATTAGTGATCCACTTTTCTAGCCCCGCTAATGAAAGTGTCCAAGGCCAACCATCCTCGAAGTTCATAATCATATCTTGTCCTTGCTCAAATATATAACGCGCAACGCGAAGGGAAAACTCAAGACCGACTTGATTATTTAAAATCTTAATCGCATTGAGCATTTCATCCAATATGATGCTATAAGAGGAATCGGTATAACGAATATAATCTTGGCAATAAAGTGCGTAATCAATAGCTTTTTTAGTTTTCTCCCAGTCGCCATTCGCTAACTGCATAGAAATTGAAGCCATTAAAGCTTTACACAATGCATTATTATTTTGCGCACTCATCCAAAGTAATTCAACTAAGCGCTCACGGCTAAAGCCTGGCAAATGAGTTTTTAACTCAGCCCACTCCAGTGGTTCAGATGGGCTTTGATTAAGATATCGAGATTTATCTGACGGCATTATATTTTACCCAATCCTTTAGTTTCTCATTCCAATATTGAACATATTCTGTATAGGCTTTTGTGGAAGTTAAGAAATTCATGTGTTGCTCAGCTAAAATTTTGTAAGCAGGAATCTTAATTACTCCATCACGATAGGCGGTGTAACATTGTTTCTGTAAATTAATAATGGCTAAGGTAGGTGGTCATCGATTAGACTTCGGTTTCTGAAGACAGGAGTTTAAGAGATGACCATGAGGGAAAATGATACAGGATTATCTGATTTAGCAGAAGTATTATCTGAAAAAGGATTGGATGGTCTGGGGAGTGCTGTTGCACTATTAATTAATGAAGCGATGAAAATAGAACGGGATAAACATCTCAACGCGAGAGCCTATGAGCGGACGGATTCGCGAATTGATTATGCAAATGGATTTAAGTCAAAGCAGTTAAAGACACGATTAGGTCATTTAAATTTACAAATTCCCCAGGTTAGAGGATGCGATTTTTATCCATCATTTTTAGAAAAAGGACTCAGATCGGAGCGAGCATTAACGTTATCGTTAGCGGAAATGTATATTCAAGGTGTATCTACGCGAAAAGTCAGTGCGATTTTGGAGCAGATGTGTGGATTTGAAGTAACCAGCATGGATGAAGAACAGATAAATACGCTAATAATTGCCCAAGAAAATCTACTTAATCCTTTAATGCGTATGCTTTTCCGGATAGCCATAAGTTAATCCCTATTCGTTAGCAACAATAAACTCAAATACTATGCCATAACCCGCTATCATTATCTGTTCGCGGGCAACTCATAAAACCGGCTTTAATACAGCTAAAATTTATAAGTATTATACCGGGAATTCAGACCACTACGAGCAATTTTTTACCGTCTTCGCGCAATTCTCCATTTGGTGCCAGGCTGAGAAGACGTATTGAAATTGAACGCGACATGACCGAAAAATACAGAAATATAGGCTTATCTCATTTATCGAAAGTCATTTTATCTAGTGTAACATCTTGCCTTACCCAGTCGTTATATTTTAAGTGTGCAACATTTAAAGACACTCCTAGTTATCGTCAACAATTAACAATGTTGTATGATTTTAGACAATTGCTTCATGGCAAAAGGGATCCTAAATATTTTACAAGACCGCGTAATACAGGTTATATGGATTATAAGGATATTTGTACGCTCCTAGATGAATTGGCAAGGTACCAAAAAACAGGAGTAGTTAGTGATGGTTTTTTTAGAGCATTGCTTATAGAGAAAGAGAATACTCCAATAGAGCACATAGAAGAACAGTTAACATATAGCAGAGAAGTAACTTTAGTTGTCATTGATGAGATGACCATGATGGTTAGAGATCAAATTTATAGATTTTTTCCTAGTCAGGGACCTAAATTTGTTCAAGAAATTTTAGAAGAAAATCCGTATGAATGTATTGCTCATGTCGAGGTAGAAAATGAAGAGGAAGCTGTCATAGTAGAGAGTAGAAAGGTCATCGAAATTTAATTTATATCACTAAATTAGTCAAGATATTTTTATTCTTGTGTTATGTCAATTTGATAATGTCCGGTTTGAGCAATTTAGAAATGTCCTGATGTGTGCATAGGTAGTACAGTTCATTTGTCACTCCAAAGAGAGGGAATAAATGAGCAAGCATTATGGATTGTTAATGAGCCAAGTTGAATTGGAACGGACTAAAGTGATATATGATATCACCCGGCTATTCATTGGTTCTAAAGAATTAGATGCCTCGATCCTCGACTTATGTCGTTCGATGCGATGTGGTATCTCTGTAAATCCAGTAAAACAAAATAATTGTTACAAATATTGATAGTAAATACGAAATATTTGTCATATTTTTAGGCATGATATTTAATGCTTCCGTGTTATGATAGACCGCAAAAATACCAGCTAAAACAACTTGCATTAAGGTCGCTCCACAAAGCATTCCACTAGCAATTAAAAATCCAGATTGAACTTTTATTTCTTTTTCAGATAGGGAAAGTTTTTCATCGCCATCTAGTTTTTTCTTTATAACTTCAGAAAGCAGACTGCCGATAAATAAGGGAATTGTAACAGTTAATGGTAAATACATACCAGTCGCAATAGCTAATATAGAAAATTGGACTCGATTACGATTCAAAAAATAATGTAACTGCTCATACCCATATGCTGCTGCGCGTCAAATGGGTATGAGAGAAATTTTTTCTTAAACATATTTTCTTAAACATATTGACATCATTTTTGAG
>CAIRCS010000032.1 GCA_903877115.1 uncultured Legionella sp. | reverse complement strand
TGAGTGTAAGTGCAGCAATCCAGAGATCTTAAAGTCACTGGATTGCTTCGTCGCTATGCTCCTCGCAAGGACGATTTAAAAATATGCTCCTCGTAAGGATGATTTAAAAATAATGCTGTCGTTGCGAGCGTTAGCGAAGCAATCCAGTGACTTTGCTTGTGTCTCGTCGTAACACTCCTCGTGACGACGCTTTTATAGAATAACAAGGACTTTTATGACCATTGCAAATGACATCATCTCCTGTCGTGTCCCCGATCTCGACTATTATCTTCGCGAAGGGGATTCTTTAGATGATATAGATGAATATGGCTTTACGCCTTTGATTGAAAGCGTTCTTACTCGGCAAATGCCGATTGCGCAATTATTGTTAGATCGTGGGGTTGCGATTAACAAACCGGATGTGACGGGGCGCACGGCACTGCATTGGGCGGTGGATAATGCTGATCTGGATATGATTCGGTTGTTATTACAGAAAGGCGCCAATCCTAATGCTTACACGCGGTCTGGATTAGCGGTTTTGGTCTATCCAATTTTACGTGGACAAGCTGACATCAAGCATTTGCTTTACCAATATCATGCAAAATTAGACTTCGCTTTGGATTTCATTTATGCCAAATTATTAGGGCATCGCTTTGAATTGAGTGGCGATGTGGATATTGTGACTGCCGAAGTTGAGTTTATTGAATTAGATTATGAAGGTTTTATTTTAGAGTTCACGATTGCAGTGGTCAAGGACTCGTTACGCCGCTTTACCAGTAGTTATTCTACCCGACATATGCGTCATTTATTTCCCATTATCTATGCAACGATGGATGGCTTTGCCGTCGCGGATGAATTATTGCAATTACAACATCATGTGGCCATGACCAATCAACATCATCAACGGATTCAACAATTAATCCAAGCACCTTTGTTAGTGTTACCTGCAGCCAGTCAGGGGCATGCCATTTGTTTTGTCCGCTATCAGCAATGGTGGGCGAAGATTGATCGCGGTGAAAATAGTCTAAAAGAAGGCTCGGTGAATATTTATCATATGGAACGCCCACAGGCGATTACGCTCAATTTTATTTTAGATTTTTTATATAAAAAACAAAGCAGGCGTTATTTTCATAAGGATATTAATAAAATATTAGGCTTGACGCCGGTACTGCAATTACCTATCGCAGCTCAAATCGTAGGGAATTGTTCCTGGGCCAATGTGCAAGCAGCCGTTCCGGTGGCGCATGCGTTGCAAACTTTACAGTCGATGGAAGGGTTTGATGCGCAACCCTCGTTGGATTTGTATACGACTTGGATTGAATGGGACAAAGATCGCGCGTTGGATGAATGTATCCAGCGGTTTTATGCAGCTCAGCCGCCGCGTACAGCTAGTTTCGCCGCGATGTTGGGTGCGGTATTATTTCAAGTATGTGAAGAAAATGATCCGTTGCATCTGACCCGTGCTGAGAAAATACTGGCTATTTTGAGCCTGCCTGAGTATGCGTATATTCTACAAAGCTATTTAGATGTGTATTGCGTACGTCGTTTGACGCGCAAAGGGAATAATTTATTGAAATTGTTAGATAATTGTGGGGTGAACCCAAATGTTGGTGTGAATCCGATTGCTACGGGTTTGGATGATAAGCAATAAAAAAACCATCACGCTTTGTAGCGAAAGCATGATGGCTTGGAAGGTTTATGTGTTAATTACCATTACCTAGACACCTAGACTATTACTTGATGCAGGAGGTAATGGTGGAGTAGGAGTCACAGTAGCAGGACGACCAAAGAAAGCAGCAGCTACAGCTACTGTAGAAGCAGTACCAATCACTGTAGCAGTTGCAGCTTTAGTATACGTACCCAATGTACCCAAAAGAGGTAACATAGTTGGGAATGCATACATCATGCCTACAACGCTGAAACCAGCAACAGCAGCAGTTCCTAACAAAGCAACGTCATGATTAGACAGGTCTTTATCTTCATAACGATCAACCAACTTTTTGAACTCACTGTAAGTTCTTTTTAGGAAGATAGCGCCACTGTACACAACTGCAGCTAGCATTGCAGTAGCAACAGTATATTTTATCCAAGTAGTAGCGATTGCAGCCAAACCAAAAGGAATCAAAGCTGGTGCTAAGAATAATGCACCTAAGTATAGGCTTGACGCAGCAAAAACAGTTGCTGCTAGCGTGTATCGGCCATACTGAGTGGTAGCATAAGTTGCCCTCGCAGTAGCATAAGCTGCCCTCGCATATGCGGCTTCTGGAACAGTTAAAGTCTTGAAAATTTCAGCAGCTTCTTCACTATTGTAACCCTTAAAACCCGTTGCATTGCCACTTCTCGCTGCAGCATATAAATCATTTTCATCAGACATTTGCATTTTATAAATCCCCATCTATAAGTTAGTAACGCACGACGTTTATATTACATGTGTATTAATGCAACTTACTGTAATATAAAAACCAATATTGTACATTGAAAAACGCACAATGTGCACATTATAATTTTTTTTTAATAAAAAAGCTAGCTTTGAAACGATTTTTTTACAGTGTTTGGTTTTTTTAGGCATGTACGGTGAGATGCGGTTGTATTTTTATGTCATTCGGAGCTTTGTGATGTAAGTTGGGCCTTGGCACAACAATGAACTCACCGCTCCGTTGATTTGTCAAATGAAGCGCTACGCTTTGTTGTTGGGCCAAGGCCCAACCTACATTATATGACTACTCTATTCCACCGGATTTTTTTTAATATCAGCTTTTGGTTCCGGTTTGTTTTGCGTGGCCGGCTGACCTTGTGGTTTTTTGCGGTTAGGCACTGCGGAGCGCCGTTGTTGTTGAGAAGCGGGTGGTCTTCTTCTGTTGGCAGAGTTGGGGTTTGGCTTGGATGTTCTTGCTTGAGAAGAAGTTTGCTCATTGTTTGTTTGTCTAGACGCGGTCTGCGCTGATTTTTCCGTGTCTGGCCCAAATAGTTTTTGCATCAGTCTTTGTAAGAAATTCAATGTGTTTTGATTCTTGAATGTTTGCTGGTCAAAAGATTTGACCGCAGGTTCATCAATCTGGGTTGCAGGCAAAGCATGCGCGATTTCGAGTTCAGGTTGTTGAATCAACGTGTAACTGGGTTTTTTGGTTTTGTTGCTGCCGTCTTCTTTGATTTTAGTAATATTGTATTGCGGAGAGTGTAAATACGGATTGGCGATCACCAAGACTCTTACACTGTGGCGTTTTTCAATATTTAAAATAAACTCGCGCTTTTCATTAATAATGAATGTTGCAATATCGACAGGCAACTGCACTTGAATTTCGGTTATTTTTTCTTTTAACGCTTCTTCTTCAATCAAACGAATGATGGAAAGACTGCTAGATTGAATATTGCGTACAGTGCCACGGCCTTCGCAACGTGGACATACTTCTTGAGCGTTTTCTCCCAATGACAAACGTAGCCGTTGTCGAGACATTTCTAGGAGTCCAAAGCGCGAAATGCGACCTACTTGAATCCGTGCTCGGTCTGCTTTCAGTGCTTCCTTTAAACGGTTTTCAACATCGCGTTGATTTTTAGAGGAGCCCATGTCAATGAAGTCAATCACCACCAAGCCGCCCAAATCGCGGAGTCGTAATTGACGTGCAATTTCATCCGCAGCTTCTAGATTGGTATTGAGTGCCGTGGCTTCAATATCAGCACCACCTGTGGCTTTCGCTGAGTTGATGTCGATGGATACCAATGCTTCTGTGCGATCAATGACCAATGCGCCACCAGAGGGCAAGGGCACTTCGCGTTTATAAGCTGTTTCGATCTGACTTTCAATTTGATAAAAATTAAACAAAGGAATGGTGTTGTGATACAACTTTAAATTCGGTAGAAAATCGGGTTTGACTTGCTCAATATATTGCTTGGCCTTGACGTAAGACACTTGATCGTCAATGATGATTTCGTCAATGGATTTGCGTAAATTATCTCGAATAGAACGAATGATGACATCGCCTTCTTGATGAATCAAACAGGGCGCTAATTGGGTTTGGTAGGCATGTTTGATGGCTTGCCACTGATGGTACAGCATGTCCAAATCGCCTTGCAATTCTTCCTGGCTTTTGCCCACGCCTGCGGTGCGAATGATGAGGCCCATGTCTTCAGCCAGGCTCAATGCATTCAACGTTTCTTTTAATTCATCGCGATCATCCCCTTCAATCCGTCGAGAAATGCCGCCAGATCGTGGACTGTTTGGCATCAATACCAAATAGCATCCCGCTAGGGTGATATAAGTGGTGAGCGCAGCGCCTTTGTTGCCACGTTCTTCTTTGTCAACTTGGATGAGCAACTCTTGGCCTTCACGGATCAAACTGGTGATGGCAGGTTTGTCATCGTTGGCATTGGGTTGTTTGCAAAAATAGGTGGGGGCAATTTCTTTTAAAGGTAGAAATCCCTGGCGTTTAGAGCCATATTCAACAAATACCGCGTCCAAACTGGGTTCCCGACGGGTAACGACTGCTTTGTAGATGTTGCCTTTCTTTTTAACTTCTGCAGGACATTCTATGTCCAAATCATAAAGGTGATTGTTTTTTACCAGCGCAACGCGGATCTCTTCAGTTTGCGTTGCATTGATTAACATTTTCTCCGTACCAGCCATTTTCTAACCCTCAATAGGGCGCCTTAACTTAAGCCTAAGGTTTATTATACCCGCGCGCAGTATAAATTTTTTAAAGTTTCCATGTTCAACGGTAAATGTCCGAAGAAGCCTAGTGAGGGACCGCACGTATACTGTCTTCGGATTCGAAGACTCATGTTTTAGAATGATATCGCATGTTTGGCATGCGTGGGTTTCAAAATATATATTCAATTTGGCTCTGGTACTTTAATAGGTGAAAGACTTTGACCTAAGTAATGCGCAATTCTTTTTAAAACTCTGCTGGCCTATGACAAACATGTCCTAGCCAGGCACACACTTCAGTGTATAATCATACATGAAAAAACCATGAGAGGAAAGACTTGGATGCAGAATGATGCACAAAACTCGGTGCGCTATGCGACGATTATCTTGGAAGAAGAAGGGCAGCGTTTGGATAATTATTTACTCCGCGTGCTAAAAGGGGTGCCTAAAAGTCATATTTATCGCATTATTCGAAGTGGAGAAGTTCGGATCAATAGCAAGCGCGTCAAACCGTCTGATCGTTTGGTAGCTGGGGATGCAGTACGTATTCCGCCTATTCGTTCAGCACAGACCAAAACGGTTGATCCCAGTCCTGGTTTGAGTGCGTGTTTATTAAACAATATTATTTTCGAAGATGATCGTTTATTGGTTTTGGCCAAACCGGCGGGGTTGGCAGTGCATGGGGGGAGTGGGGTCAATTTGGGTGTCATAGAAGCTATGCGCCAAATACGTCCTGATTTGACCTATTTAGAATTGGTCCATCGTTTGGATAAAGAAACGTCTGGCTGCTTATTGATGGCCAAAAAAAGATCGTGTTTGCGCGCTATTCAAGCGTTACTGGAAGCACGCGAGGTCCAAAAAACCTATTGGACGGTGTTGGTGGGTGCTTGGCAGGGTCGAACTTCGGTGATGGTGGATGTGCCTTTGTTAAAATCTATTTTACAATCGGGTGAGCGCATGGTCTTTTCGGATCCGACGGGTAAAAGTTCCCAAACTCAATTTAAATTGTTAGAGAACTATGCGGATGCTTGTTGGGTAGAAGCAAAGCCGAAAACCGGTCGGACCCATCAAATTCGGGTGCATGCCGCTAAAATTGGACATCCTATTCTCGGGGATCAAAAATATGGTAAAGTGCAGACATTACCAGCTTTGCGAGACTTAAAAGCACGGATGTATTTACATGCTCATGCGATTCAGTTTACTCTCAATGGACAACTTTATCATTTTGAAGCAGAGCCGGACGCAACTTTTGCGCAGGCATTGCAGGTATTACGTCGAAATAGTTGAAGAAGAGAAGAGTATTCAAGGAACTGTGTCATTCCCGCGTAGGCGGGAATCCATTCTTATGTTGGTATAGTACTAAATTAAGGATGGATCCCCGCCTACGCGGGGATGACAGTTTTGTTGAGCATTCTCAATAGGAGATCAACATAAGTGTTGCAGCGTTATCAATTAGTGGTGTTTGATTGGGAAGGCACTATTGCTGAAAATGGCTTGGGATATATGATCATTGCATTGGCAAAAGCGGCTGAGCGCGTAAATTTGCCAAGTTTTGATTTGAGTGCTGCGCGTTTGACTATTCGTTATGGTTTGGCGACCGCTGTGAAACAATTGTTTCCGACTACTTCTTTGCATCAACAAGAGGATTTATGCGCTGAAGTCCAGACAGAGCTTTTTGCAGTCTCTGCTAAAGTGGCTTTGATTAGCGGGGTGGCAGAACTGATTCAGTGGTTACATGAGTCGGGCATGCAGTTGGCCATTGCAACCAATAAAAGCGCGCAGGGCTTGGCGCGGGTTTTACGGATCAGTGGCTTGGAGCCTTATATTCATATCACGCGTTCGGCCTCTGAAGTGCCAGCCAAACCTTGTCCGCAAATGCTTGAAGAAATCATGACGGCATGCGGTGTTTCTGCAGAGCAAACGTTGATGGTTGGGGATTCTTCTTCGGATATGGAAATGGCTAGGGCGCTCGGTGTCTATGCGATTGGCATGGATTTTTTTCAAATGGAAGAGCCTATGCTACGTGCTGCGGGTGCGAATGATGTGATGCATGATTACCAACAATTACTTCAGTATATTAAGGATAATTAAATGATTTTCTCAATTGGATGGCCGAATTTGTTGACCTTGTTGCGGATCGGAATCATTCCCATTTTCGTGGTTATTTTTTTTCTTCCCTTTGTGTGGGCGCATTATCTTGCAGCGGTCCTGTTTGCTTTTGCGTGCTTTACGGATTGGCTCGATGGCTTTCTAGCGCGAAAATTGGAACAGTTTTCTTCGTTTGGCGCTTTTTTCGATCCGGTAGCGGATAAATTATTGGTATCGGCTAGTTTGCTATTATTGGTCGGCTCTCCCCAATTACAGTACATTACTATCCCTGCCATCGTTATTGTTGGGCGTGAAATTGTGATTTCAGCGTTAAGAGAATGGATGGCTGAGTTGGGTCAACGGGCCAGCATGGCTGTGTCTTATGTTGGTAAGGTTAAAACCACGATGCAAATGGTGGCGATTACTTTATTGTTGGCTTTTCACCAGAGCCAGACTTGGTACGGTCTTTTGGGGACGGGATTATTATATGTGGCAGCAATTTTAACCATTTGGTCAATGATGGAGTACTTGAAAATTGCTTGGCCAGAACTTACTAAAAAAAGTGAGTTCATGCCTTGACAGAATGATGATTTCAGGTAGAATTCATTTCGGTAAATAGGCGGGAATAGCTCAGTGGTAGAGCACAACCTTGCCAAGGTTGGGGTCGCGAGTTCGAGCCTCGTTTCCCGCTCCATAGAAAGCGACAGTAGTCGCTTTTTTTATATATACACACATGGCTGTGTGGCAGAGTGGTTATGCAGCGGCCTGCAAAGCCGCGGACGCCGGTTCGATTCCGGCCTCAGCCTCCAATACTAAAGTTCTTGCGTTAATTGCGAGTTTTTTTTTAGCGTAAGGCGTAAGCGATTTAAGCCCAGGTGGCGAAACAGGTAGACGCAAGGGATTTAAAATCCCTCGAGTATAAAATCTCATGCCGGTTCGATTCCGGCCCTGGGCACCAAATTTTTTTCACATCCCCTCATCCGTCGCTTCGCTACACCTTCTCCCCTGCGGGGCGAAGGGAAATGCTCTGGCATTTATACTCATTCCATATGAAGATACTGGATTTTTGCTATCGCTTTTTAGGTCTGCGAAACTTTAAAAACTCGCAATAGAGCTCGCTATTGCGTTTCGAAGACCTAAAAATCAAGTAGCAAAAAAATCAGTATCTTCGAGAGTATTCAAAGAACTGTGTCATTCCCGCGTAGGCGGGAATGCATTCTCATGTTGGTACAGTACCAAATCAGGCATGGATCCCCGCCTACGCGGGGATGACACAGTTTATTGATCAGTCTCGTATCTTCAGGTGGAATGGGTGTATTTCCTATCAGGGTTGCGGATGTCGATCAGTTGTCCTACTTCATCAGTGGCTCCTAAAACAATTACAAAATCATCTTCGAATGCAGGAACAATGTGGGGATGGTTGTTGAATTGTGCGCAGGCTACCTTTGCACGGCTATTGAATAAGGTCATGTGCGGATCGTAATGCTCAAATGCGGAGTTCAGCGGTACTTTGATGATATCTGCTATGATCAAATGGAGGTTTTTTAATTCTGCTTTCTTATCTGGGATTAGGGATACCCACACAATATTTGCGTATTTGGGATTCCCTGAGAAAGCTTTACTGAGATGGTGATCAAATGTCAGCGGTAATGTTGGGATGGCTAACGCCTGTACTTGCTGCCAGATAGGTTCAATTTGGTCGCTGTCGCTGTCAAAATGACATAACGATACATGCGGAATCGAGGCGCCTCTGCCAATGAGATATTTATCAGCAGGCGCGGTATTCGAGAGCGTTTGTGCATAGAGAATAAATTGGTCGGGGTTATTGGCTGGAATCAGGGCTATGTTGTATCTAGGCATTGGACGGGTCCTTAAATAATGTCTATATGGTAGGTTGGACCTTGGTGTATCGTCACCTTTTATCTGTCATCCCCGCCTGCGCGGGGACGACAACTTAAAAATAATATGCAAGATAGTTAAAATCATTGCATATAAAAAAGGTGACGATATCTCAGGGTTGGACTAGGTCCCAACAGAAAGTTTCGTTGGGCCAAGGCCCAACCTACGAATATCTGCTCTTTTCGACCAGCCCTAAATCAGCTATGATTACGCTTATATTAATCCTCGGAAGAAGGATCATACCATGACTTTTGTTGTGACTGAAAACTGTATCAAATGCAAATACACGGATTGTGTGGAAGTGTGTCCAGTTGATTGTTTTTATGAAGGACCTAATTTTTTGGTCATTAATCCTGATGAATGCATTGATTGTGCCTTGTGTGAACCAGAATGTCCGATTGATGCGATTAAGTCAGAAGACGATTTGTCTGAAGAACAACGAATTTTTATGCAATTGAATGCTGAATTAAGTCCAGATTGGCCTAATATTACCGCTAAAAAAGAAGGTCTGCCGGATGCCAAATCGTGGGAAAACGTAAGCAACAAGCGCGAGCACCTCGAACGCGAGTGGCCGGAGAAAAAATAACGATCCCGACAGTGTATCCAGTAGATTTGCAGGATAAATGTGAAGCCTTATTTGCGCCAGGCGGGAGGCTGAGTACAGCGATACCTGAGTTTGTAGCGCGCCCACAGCAAAGTGCTTTGGCTAAGACTATTTCCGAAGCCATTTTGCAACAAAGCACCCTCGTCATTGAAGCGGGCACTGGGACGGGCAAAACTTTTGCCTATTTGATTCCTTGTTTGCTCAGTGGCAAAAAAGTGGTGGTTTCAACTGCGACCAAAACGTTGCAAGATCAATTGGTGCATAAAGATTTACCGTTATTGATTCAAGCCTTGGGTTTGTCTACTCAAGTTCAAAACCTGAAAGGGCGTAGTAATTATATCTGTCGTCATCGCACACAACTGTATGCAGAAGAAGGCCAGCTTCAATCGGTCGCCTGCGCGCAAGATATCGCATATGTACGCGAAAAATTGTCGCAATTGACGCATGGTGAGCGCAGTGAATTACCTAATTTACGGGAAGATTCTTTGGCGTGGCCGTTTGTCACATCGACGACCGAAAATTGTTTGGGGCGTACCTGTGATGACTATGATACCTGTTTTTTGATGCAAGCACGAAAACGCGCCATTACCGCAGATGTGGTGGTGATCAATCATCATATTTTCTTTGCGGATTCGCGCTTGAAAGAGGAAGGGTTTGGTGAATTACTGCCTCAAGTTGGCGCTGTTATCTTTGATGAAGCTCATCAATTGGCAGATATTGCTGAGGGTTTTTATGGTGCTCAATTTGGGACCCGCCAAATACGTGAATTGTTCGATGATATGTTACGCGCGTGGCCAATTTTAGATTTGATCAATTACCCTTGGAAGCAATGGTCCGTAGTCCTTGACCAAATCTTAGATAAGCTTTGGTTAGCCCTTCCTGAAGGGAGTTGTGCCTGGAAAGCAGTGCGTAATATTCCAACATTTCATCCAGCTTGGGTTGAGTTTTTAGAGTTTATGGCGCAGTGGGTGGTGACTATGCCGCCCATACAAGCGAGTGATGAGCCTGAATTAACGCAGTGTAAAAGCCGTTTGGCATCCTTATACCCCGTTATCCAACAGTTTAGTCAGTTGGATGTTAGTCAAATTCCCTGGGTAGAAAAGTTCAAGCGGAGTGTGGTATTCCATCAAACGCCATTAGATATTGCGACTGATTTTAAGCAGCTATTAACTCGTTACGCCTGTGCTTACATTTTTACTTCAGCGACGCTGACGCTGGCTAATTCGTTTGCTTGTTTTACTAAGCCATTGGGTTTGGATTCACCGCTGACTATGCAGTTTCCCAGCCCATTTGATTTTATGGAGCAGTCATTGCTTTATTTACCTCGTGGTCTACCTGATCCCAATAATTTGCGGTATTATGATGTCCTTTTGACCAAGGTATTGCCCGTTATTATTGCTTGCGGCGGACGTTGTTTTTTCTTATTTACCAGTCATCGTGCTTTGCAGGATATGGCAAAACGCTTACGTCCGCATCTGAGTTTTCCTTTGCTGGTACAGGGCGAGGAAGCCAAGCCGATATTATTGGCGCGTTTTCGTGAGCTGGGTAATGCGGTGTTGTTGGGGACAGCTACTTTTTGGGAAGGGGTGGATGTGAAAGGGGAGGCTTTATCCTGTGTTATCATTGATAAAATTCCTTTTCTTAATCCCAAAGATCCGGTCTTGCAAGGAAAAGCCCAGTATTATCAGGCACAAGGTTCGTCTGGATTTGCGGAGTTGTCGTTGCCGGCGGCAGTATTGGCTTTGAAGCAGGGGGTTGGTCGCTTGATTCGGGATGTCAGTGACCGGGGCGTCTTAATGCTTGCCGATCCGCGCTTAACAGGGCGTGCTTATGGGGAACATATTTTTGCTAGTTTGCCTTTGATGCGCAAAACTAGGCATGAACAAACTGTATTGGATTTTATTGAGCGTGGTTTTAAGAAATGAACTTACTTGCAATCGATACTTCGACTGAAATAGCCAGTGTTGCGTTATCTCTGGGTACTGCTATTCACAGCTTAGAGCAAATAGGCGTACGCCAACATGCCCAGCATTTACTGCCTATGGTCCAAACTTTGATGCAAGAGCATTCAATACAGTGGTCGGCGCTGCAGGGAATTGTCTTTGATGCAGGACCGGGTAGTTTCACGGGATTGCGCATTGCCTGCAGTATTGCCAAAGCATTGGCATATGCTCATGATTTACCTGTTTTTGGGGTAAGCAGTATGCAAGCAATTGCTTTTCAAGCACGTGCGCAGCAGGCTGATTGTGGGGTTTTGGCGTGTGTGGATGCTCGAATGCAAGAGATTTATTGGGCTTACTATCCTCCGAATGCGGTTTTATCTCAGGCAGATATTCGGGTTGATACAGTGCACGCGGTGCAGATCTTGGATACACATCCCATTGTTGTAGCTGGCTGGGGTCTAGAACCCTATCGTTCTCAGTGGCCTGTGGATTTACAAAAGAAATTCATCGCACATTATGCGATGCATCCTAAAGCGGAAACCTTGATTCGCTTAGTACAGAGTGGAGCGTGTAGCGCGGTGACCGCAGCGGATGCGTTACCATTATATGTGCGGAATCAAGTGACACATACTGGAGAGACTCATGGATAAAAAATTAATTGCTATTTTAGTATGCCCATTATGCAAAGGGCAATTACTGGTAAAGAATAAAGAGTTGATCTGTCGTTTTGATCGCTTGGCCTATCCAGTACGAGATGGTATTCCGGTGATGTTGGAACACGAAGCGCGGCGGGTAACGCTGGAGGAAAAAGATACGTTGTAGTAATGAATCCCCTCATCCGTCGCTGCGCGCCACCTTCTCCCTGAGGGAGAAGGGATCCTATATCGAGTTTTTCTCTTGTCTTTTCTGAGATGGTATTCTTGTGATGTTGGAACACGAAGCGCGGCGGGTAACGCTGGAGGAAAAAGATACGTTGTAGTAATGAATCCCCTCATCCGTCGCTACGCGCCACCTTCTCCCTGAGGGAGAAGGGATCCTATATCGAGTTTTTCTCTTGTCTTTTCCGCGATGGTATTCCGGTGATGTTGGAACACGAAGCGCGGCGGGTAACGCTGGAGGAAAAAGATACGTTGTAGTAATGAATCCCCTCATCCGTCGCTACGCGCCACCTTCTCCCTGAGGGAGAAGGGATCTAACTCGTGTTTCTCCCTCGCTATGTGCCACCTTTTTTTTCCTTCTCCCTCAGGGAGAAGGTGGCGCGTAGCGACGGATGAGGGGATAAGTTAACTCATCCTTGGCGTATTGTTCGTGTCGTCAAGGGGTAAACTAATGGTTGGAGCCTTTGACCCCAATGGAAGACCAGCCAGATGGTTTTGGAATGCGGTATGGTTGATGTGATGGTGTGAGGCTGTCCTTATGATAGCAAACACAATATGTTGAAAGTGATGCGCGCGTTTATAAATTTCATCGCGGTATGTTTTGGCGATGATGTTGGGATCATTATGAAATTCGCCACAACCCCAAGCCCCTAAAACCAGGTGCTTTTTTCCGTGTAGGATCAATGTATCTAATTGTGCAGCAATGCAGCGTTGGATGGCTTGCTGATAGTTCTCAAATTGTTTAGGATTGTCAAAGTGGAAGTCTTGCATAGCCAAATTAGGGGCTGCTGATCGTAATTCGTAAAATGGGAAAATCCTATTTTCAGGTAAAAATTGAAAACTGAAATCTGCGTCGGCAAAGATAGTGTTTTTTCCGTTTCTTTCCTCAACATGATCGTGATTGATCAAATGCTCTGGGCCTCGAAAGCAAATTCTCGGTGTTAAACTTAAATAAACTCGACGCGCATCAGGACTCTCATACCCAAGGTGTTGTGCTAAAATTTTTTGTTCTTCCGAATTCATAGGCAATTCGGCAGCGACCATTTTACTCATATGATTGTCGTAGCAATAACTACCTGTGCTTGGGTCAAAGCCAATATGGTTTTCCTCAAGCGACAACGCGCAAGTGGAGCGATGCCATATATTTTCTTCTTGAGCATTGCCGTTTTTTAGGAAGCCACCGCCTGGAAAGCGGTCGCTGGCATGGTTGAGTACTGTATAAGGTTCGCCATATTGTTGCGTAACCTCTGAACAAACAGCACCCCAATCTTGGGTGCTCACGTCAATCTGTGCGGGCGCTGCACTGCTATTTTTTTGCCACTGAACCATATTGTTTTGTGCGTGGTATTCTAGTTTTTGGTATTTGCTAGGATCGGCAAGTACTTTCAAGGTCTCATGCAGGCTTTTATAACGCCAGTGCTCGCCTGAAAACAAGACTCTGAGCCAATTACTGCTGGTGCTATTTTTGGCATGCGCCTGCATTAATTGTTGTAAAAAAATCTTGTTTGTTGCTCCCTTTGACCACATGCCTATTTCCTCGATTTTTAGGTCATAAATTAGGCAAAACCCCAGCCTCGAGGTTCTGCCGTGAGTATTTCATTTGCGCCGTGGCTTATTACCTCCAGCGCTAACATACTTTACATTTTTTGCGGCATACTAGTGGTTTTATACCTTTGTTGCAAGTTTTCCTCCATATATTCCACCAATTGGTTTTGGTCACCAATAGGAATATCTGATGGCACCTGGTTCAGCTGAATCGTATCATGATGATCCGAGTCGGCATCAATATAATTGTCTAGTATCCCGGAATCATCAATTGCATCAGCATCAGCTAATGTGAGTAATCGGTTTTCAGGTTCAAGTATATTGTTCAGAATGGCTGCCTCGATGATTTCTGGGTCGTTCCCGCAATCTAAAAACACCTCAAGGGACCATTGGCGTTTTTTAAAATTGGGGTTGGTGAGTTCAGACAGTAATATCGGTTGTGAAAAGGACATCATGCTGCCTAAAAATTTGCCTGGCCCGCAGACCTCAATGATCTGATGAATATCAGTACATATTTTTGGTCGCCAGTTTTTAGTTGCACGATAGTTAGTCAAAACAAGAGTGGTTTCATTGTTTTTTCTTGTCATATCGGCAATGGGTGTGTACTTAGTCCCACCATTTTCTATACAAAATTCATCTTGTAGTTTGATATCATCATAAGCAGCAAAGGCTTTTGGATTGATTTTTAATACCTTATTTGGTGTGGTAAATACTTTGGGCATCCCTAGGGCTATCACAAATCCGCGACGCGGCAATTTGGTAAAACAGCCTGAGGCATAAGGTTTGGCGGTGATAGGGCATTCGGATGCAGATAGAAAATAGGCGCTGCCATTTTCTCGGATATAAGCTGGTAAATCAAAGCTTAGACTTTTGCCTCCGCAACCAAAATCTTGTCCTAATCGGCCTGTATCAACGGCGTGTTGCAGCTCCATGTTTCCCATAGTACCTCTGAAAAGAGTTTGGGAACCATGTTTTTTTAATATGTCGATTAATTGATTATAGTGCGTGGCCTTTTCTTCAGGAGACAAGCTCATGTATTGACCTGTACGCTTTTGCCATACGCTATTAGATTGACAAGTTTTAAGATAGGTCTGTACGGTTTTTTTAAAGCTAAGCTCTTTGGAAACTGCTTTCATAGACACCGCTCTTTTATTTTGTGATTAAATATTATACATTATTTTATGGATAAAATCAATGCACCATGTTCTGAATTTGTGTGTTTTTGCGGTTGATTCACAAGCTGTTTTTATGTCGCTCCTCAGGGGTGTCATCAACCTGGTGCGTTATTTGGCGTAGATATTGCGTTTACGATTGAGAACTAGTTATTAATAAAGGTATTATGAAAGAAACAAAATGAATGGAATCATTATGAATGGTAAATCTTTAGAACCCCGTTTTATATTTCCTCCCAATGTTGGAAGTAGTTCTGCGCCTCCTGGACTAAAGATAGATTTAAGTACGTCTTTGGTGCATGAAGAGGCTCCAATAGGCAATCATGCGCCTAATGAACAACAAAATATGGCAGTTTGTCGATTATTATGGTGTGCTTTCCAAAAACCCATAGGAAAAATTGGCATAATGATTCTATTTCTGAGTTGGTTGATATTGGCCATGGCTACGAGCGCATCTGTTTTATCTTGGATAGGAACGATAGGGGTTGTCTCGGGGGCGACGCTTATTGGGTTGAGTCTGTTTTCCTCTTATTCAGGAAATTCTAGAACGAATAATGCTCAAGTTGAGGAAGTTGCTTATGGGTATAGTGGTACTAAGAAATCATAATGCTGATGCTGCGGTACAGCAATTGCATTTTGATCTTAAAACTGGGTATTTTTTAACCGAGTCCAAACAAATCGTGAATCGTTGCGATCTTGCTACTGTTTTGGCTTTTACGCACCCCATTTTGGACGAACGCCCCCTGGTTCAGACTGCAAAAAATCAATACTCCTATATTTATCATGATGAGGAGACGTTCTGTCTTGCGCTTAGATATGCATATGCCACGCTGCTGCAGGCAGAAAATCCAGCGATCTGCTCTATTAGAATCCAGCCCGCCGAACAGTATTTACACGATGCTCAGCAATATAAAATTTATTTTTCTTGTCATCCGAGCAAAGCAGCCGTGCGGCAATTGAGCACCCTACAATTAAACGCAATGTTGAATGAAACCCAGGACATCGCTTTCCAATATTGTAATCATGATCTGTTAGATCATACTCTGACATGGGTTGATTTTGCGGAGGAAATGGACGCAGACGCATTATATAAAACAAGCTCTACGACTCCTAAATCTGGTCCTGGGCATCAAATTTGTTTGGATCAATATGAATTGCGTTTTATTAATACGCAGATTGGATTCGGGCTATTTACGCGTACCGCTATCAGAAAAGGGGAGTTGATTGCTCAATATTGCGGTAAATTTGTGCCGAAAAACTTGAAGTATTGGAATTATTGTTATGCACCTACGAAACATTGCGGATATAGTTTGGTGTTGGATGCTAAATATATTGGCAATGTGGCTCGATTTGTCAATCATGCACCAGCGTCTTCCGTTCATCCTATCTCCAAGAAGTATTTGACCGCAAATGTGAGCGTCGAAAATCGTAAAAAGTACGGTACTTCTCGAGTTATGCTGATTGCAAATCGAGATATTGCACCAGGAGAGCAAGTCTTATCTTCATATGGGTGTGCGTATTATGCAACGTCGGAGAACTGTTTGTTTATAAAAAAAACGGGCGTTGTTACCGATAGCAAACAACGTCGGATCAAAAATACTGCAGCAGAATTAAAAAGGTACCTATTGGTGTTTGCACGCTATGGAAATAAACGGGCGCAGTGGCTGTTGTTTAGAAAACCGATTATTATCCTATTGTTATGTGCCGGATTTGGATTTTGGTTGCGATGAAGTCAAAATTTGCGGTGGGTGCGCTAGAACGATATTTTGTAGCGGTTCTTGTCTTGTTGGCAACGATGTCTTTGATGTGGCCATATTTATTTCTTTGGTTCAAACCTTGGATAGTCTTTGCGCTCGGGGTTGTCATCTTCAGTATAGGTGTGCATACCCCATTTTCCAGTTTGATCCAGCCATTTACTAAGCCTGGTGGCGTACTGGCCCTGGTTTTGTTGCGATATGGGTTGATGCCCTGTGCAGCTTATGTAATCGCTAATAGTTTAGCATTGACCACAACCGAGACCATAGGGTTGTTGGTGTTGGGCACAGCACCCGGTGGGGCCGCCGCAAACGTGATGGCTTATTTGGCGAAGGCAAATGTGGGTTTGACGGTGTTATTGACTGTCGGTTCAACTTTGTTGTCTCCTCTGATTACCCCAGCGCTTATCTATTTATTTTTACATCAGGTGATTCATATTGATGCGAGTACGATGGCTGTGCATATTGGCTTAATCATTTTTGCTCCGATTAGTTTGGGATTGCTCTGCGCTCATTACCATCTGCCTCTGATTGAGCACATCAAAAAAGGCTTGCCTTTTTGTGCGATGCTCATGATAGCTATGATAGTTGCTTGTGTAGTCGCACGGAATCAAGCCGCTATTCTGCAATTTCCTGGAAAATTGTTGTTTGCCGTGCTGATTTTGAATGGAGTCGGTTATATAGTAGGCGCGACCGCGGCTTATTTGCTTGGCTGGGATCGGGCGAGCATTCTAGCCACTATGTTTGATTGCGGTATGTTTGATGGCGCTGTGGCCATTATAATTTGCACGCTTTATTTCAGTAATGATACTGCGCTCGCCGCAGTGTATATGGGTGTGGTGCAAAATATCACCGGCCCGATTTTAATTCGGTATTGGAAATTAAAGCGTCCGCGCAGATAAGCGGACCTCATTTTGAGATCCGCTAGTGTGGATGAGTTAAATCAAAGCACTATAGCGCGGGAATGACGGGATGCGAATTTATTCACAAACCCGTTCATTAACGTAACCATTAGCAGTGGGGACTAAAACGATACCACATCCATAACCATTATAGACTCCTGCAGGTGCCCCGATGACCACACCGTGAGCAGACCAGCCTTCATTATAATAATAACCACCATGATGGTAGTAAGTTCCATAATGATCGCCATTAGTATAAGCACCGTGGTACCCATTGTGACCGCCAGTTGCTACCCATGCGTGTGCAGTGCTGGTTAAAATTGTGCCTAGAATGAAAGCAATAAACCTTGTGTGTTTGCTCATAGCATCACCTTTATGATTAATTGTATAGTGTAATTATAGACCACTATTGGTCATATATTGATCAATAAATAAAATTATTTATAAGCTAATAGAATGTTTAAAATAACCCGTGCTGTTCCATTTGTTTGAAAGGGGAGAGCTTAGGAGTTGCCATAGCGGAAATTGGGAGATAAAAAGTTTGCTCTAATAGATATTGTCCATTCAAAGCCGCGTGCGACACTTGATCGGTAAATACCACCCATGTACTTTTTGCAGCAAAATCCATTTGGGTTTTTTGTAATGCTGATTGGTATGTATCGTTGAGTTTCATATGGTCGTGTAGTTGTAACATATAGTGATCATAGGCTGTGCGTAAAGTTTTGGTGATCTGGAATCGATGTAATAATTTTGCTTTAAAAGCCTGATAAGGGGAGAGTTGGGGTGCAAACTGGTGTAACACATTAGTAAAAGAGTCTCCTAAATGCCACACCCGAGGTTTGTTATCAGGATTCACATTGCAAAATACCCTTAATATTCGCCAGCCTTGGACCGGTGTGGAGGGAAATGCATCGACATGGACACGTGTGTCATCTTGTCGTTTGGAACGTTGACGCCCGATGATCTCTATAGGGCGATAACTGGTTCTGCCCCAGCGCACAGACGCTTCATATTCCGGTAGCATTGTATCAATCAAGCTTCGTGCATAACTCGCATAGGCTTGAATCATAATTTTTAATTGAGATTGATGCGGATTGTATGCCGAAATACCTCCGAGTTTTTGGGTTTGATAATCATAAGAAATATTTTTTTTCTTCGCATCACAGATAGCGGGATTAAACAAATCGGGTGTGTCCAGTTTGAAACTCAGCTGTGGGAGATAAAGGACGCCACCCGACTCTAAATGTGTAATATGTTGCGGATCGCGCAAGGCCGCGTGTTCAAGATCAGTTGCTTCGACTGTGTGGATGAATTCGGACATGTTGCGACTAGAATAGAGAGAGGATGATTGGGAGTATAATAAAAAAAAACGGGATGTGACAGAGTCATATCCCGTTTCGTGTAATCTAACAATTATTTACGTTTAGCATCACAAGCTTTTTTAATTACTTTTTTAGCTACGGCTTTCTTTACAGGTTTTTTTTGTGTAGGCATGACATTCTCCAGTTATGAAATTAAGTTGAGCGGGATTCTTCATTTATGTTCTACTACCCAGTTCTGATAATAGCCATGATACAAGTGAAGATTATCTATGCTCATCTAAAGTGTAGTTGAGATTATGGATATTGCAATTTTTACAATAAAAATTATACAAACATTTTTAAAAGTGGCATGATGCTAAGGAAGAAAACGGATCTTTTAATTTTTAGTTGACCCATTAATAAAAGAAGTAAGTTGGGCCTTGGCCCAACAGCAGTGCTTCGTTGGGCTAAGGCCCAACCTACATTTATCAGTCAATTAAAAATAAATGTGACTCCCCAGGTACGTCATCCAGAGCGAAGCGAAGGATCTCCGGAATTAGGCACAAACCTAATCAATTAGAGA
>CAIRCS010000031.1 GCA_903877115.1 uncultured Legionella sp. | reverse complement strand
TCATTGATAAAACAACAGAGGTGGTTACAAATATTATTGATAGGCACAAAATTATACTCAACTGTCTAGGGAAACCATACTGGGACTTTTATTCATGAATTTACTGCGGAATATGGGATTTACTTTACATTGTTTGTTTTATTTGGCAGCTGCTGTTCTTGCTGCGCAATTTACGCTGCATACCTTATTTCTGGGAGCGGCAGCGGTTTTCGGTGTTGTGGCTATAAGAGCGAATTTTGCGAAAATGAATCAGGTAATGAGATCTCTGAATCTGATTCAACGTGTCTATCAGGAAAGTGAACCCAAGCTTCCTTTTTCTAAAGGATTTGTCAATGGCCAAGGTAAAACAACACTCTGTACGCAATCTCCTTATGAGTTAGCTCGGGGGTTTTTTGCGAAGAAAGACGATTCTGGTAGAAGTTTGGCTGATGAAACATTTGTTGCTTATCACAGGGATAAAACGTTCTGAGCTCTGACTGACCAATGTAGGGTGGGCCTTGGCCCAAAAACGCGCGCAGCGCGCCGTTACTTCTTAATTGAAGCGCTTCGCTTTGCTGTTGGGCCAAGGCCCAACCTACATTAAATTTACATTAAATTACATACAAAACAACCTCAATACCTACTCTTAAACTTCACAATCCTTGCATAAGCTTGTTGAATCGTTTCTTCTGCAATCTTGCCGGCACGAACTTCTGATTCAATATAATCAATGATAGATTTGCTGTCTTGTATAGTAGCGCTCAATTGATTGCCAAAAATGATCATATCAGCCCCAGCATTGATGGCCAATGTAATGGCTGCTTCCATATTGTAATGATCCGCAATGGCCTTCATTTGCATGTCGTCCGTAATAATGATGCCTTGATACTGTAGTTTTTTGCGCAATAATTCGGTCAGAATGGCGTAGGACAACGTAGCAGGTAGGCCAGTGGCATCTAATTTTCGGTTGATGATATGCGCAGTCATGATCATTTGACAGGCATGTGGGTCTTGGCTCAAAGCTTGATAGGGCAGTAGTTCATAGTCTTGCCAAGTATCGGTGACATCTGCAAAACCCAAATGCGAGTCCGCCACTGAGCTTCCATGTCCAGGGAAGTGCTTATAGCACGAATGTATCTGGTGTTTGTCGAAAGCTTGCGTATAAATTTTTGCGTAATCAGTCACTTTTTGCGGATCGCTAGAAAAACACCGATCTAATTTTCCAAGAATGGGATTGTCAGTATAGACATTGACATCCACAACCGGTGCAAAATCTAAATTAAAACCTAATTGCACTAGTGTTTCTGCCATGGTATTTGCAGCTTGTGACGCCTCTTCAGCTGACAGTTTGCCCGCTTCGACTGCCGAGAGGGTAGAGGGAAAACCATAAGATTCTTTTAAACGATTTACTTTACCACCTTCATAGTCTACAGAAATAATCAAAGGTAGGAGGGGTTGTTGGTCATGCTGGCGCGCTTGGGTATTCAATGTTTGTAATCTGTGATTGATTTGTTTAACTTGCTCAGGATTTTGAATGTTTTTCCCGAATTCTTTGGTTTGGTAATCATAGTCAAACAAAATCACGCCGCCAATACCTTCTTCTGAAATGGCTTTTGCAATGGGGTTGTGGTCTTCAATTTGAGTACCCTCAAATCCTAATAACAACATTTGGGCAATTTGATAGCGTAATGATGGCTGTTGCAAGATGTGACCCTCGAAATACAAAAAGCTATTGTAGCGTAATCTAAGGGGAGATGTCATGGGCTGTCAAAAGAGATCCAGGGCAAGAAGATCTGTGGCTCTTACCCTGGTTAGGAGTCGCTTAGAAAGAAGGACACCAGTTTGATTGCGATACGGTATTATCTTGAGATAACTCTTTTGGTTTATCTCTAGCTATTTCGTGCTGGCGTTGCGCTTGGGGTTGTCAAAATCAACGTGCCTCTGGGTGGTGTACTAGGACCAGGACGAACATTGAAAAAACTGTTCCAGTTAGTTGCCAGATTTTGCTGCGGGTTATCCGCATTGACGAGATCCGCATAGCGTTTTTGGCATTCGGGTGTATACAGACCCAGAGCGACGAATAACGACATCACACAATCCACCAACCAATCCAAAACGTTATTGAACTGCGGGTGCTGCTCTAATAACGCGTCTTTATTGGTTTCAATAAACTGGCGTAAGAGTAGTGAGCGTTCATTCAGCATTGCTTCCACCCCTAATTCACCCCGATTTTGATGGATGATGTCCTCTAACGAGTTTAAACAATCCATTTTCGCAGTGCGCAAGCGCGGAGGTAAATGTTGATCGCGCATAAGATAATCTTTGAACTCATTGACAGCGGTTTGGAGACGGTCAAAACGTTGGAATCGTTCAAAATAGCGTTGTTTGAATTCAGTAATTTTTTCTTGTAAGCGCTCATTAAGCGCCGTGTCAACTTCTTCGTGAGCCATGGCGTGTTGCAACAACTCTGTTTCTTGTTGGATAAGGTAAGCTTTTAACTCCCGATGATATTCTCGGTGAATTTTACTATGCATAAGCCCTGATGCTTGATAGGGCAAGCGATTCATATACGTATGCAAATGATGCTTGGCGAACGATTGGCGATACTGCGGTATGCTCGATGCCTGATGCGTCACAAGTTTTTCTCTAAGATAGGTTAGTTTTTCAGTAGATAAGTCTTTGTATAATGCTTGTGTCGCGACGACACCCTCTAAATGAGCTGAGTAAGTCTGAGTTTGCTCTAAAATCGCAGACATGCTGTCGCGATTGAGCTCGTCATTGATCTCTTTAAGCCAGTCTGGCACGCAGGATATACTATACTCTTGTAGTCTTGGTGCAATTTGTTTTAAATAGAACGTAGCTAATAATTTTACAGGAATTGCTTCAGAAATATCGCTGGCTATTAATTCCTCCAAGCAGGTAAGCATGTCTGCCGCCATGGTAGGCACCGTGTGGCGCGCTGGAGGGGTGTTTGGGGCTGGTTTGTGGGCTGCGCGATACTCCAGTAGTTTTGGTGAAATTTCTTCCCTTGCTTCGGCGTTATTACCGGATAATAATATGTCCAAACAGGTAAGGAAAATGGGCAAGGCTTCACTAAGTTGTCTGTCACGTGCATTGTGCAACAGTGAAAACCGTGCCAAACGTGTATAATAAGCACCGACTTGTGCCTGAATTGTCTGCAAATTATCACGACTCAGGTGCTGCGATATGATTGTTATCCATGGGGGGATAAAAGTACTGCGATGCTTGATAAGCTTCGGGACGATGTTTGCGGTATAGCCTTTGACCAAGTGGTTTGAAACGGGAGTTTGGTTCCATCGTCCTCCGAACGTCAATGCACTATCAACGAAACTGTTTAAGTCGCCAGCAAACCTAGACACCAATTCGATTTCAGCAGATTGAGCCTGATTGACGGTAGATAATTCAGCCAAGCGTTGTGTCTCAGCAGCTATCCGGGTCGTTAATACGATGTCATTGGTACAGAATTCTGCTTTTTCACGAAACGTCTTTTTAAGTGGAAAAATCAATCCCTGATACCATTCATTCTTGATTGCTTCTAGTGGCTCAGTAATGGTTCCTGCGAGTAAGCCCCATTCGTGTTCTTTGGCATCTGCTTTGACTAACAATGGTGCAAAATAATCAGTTTGCAAAATGTCTAAATGACTCATGACGATTTCTTGTGTCGTTCGCGTAAATATTGGTAATTGTGCTTGTAGCCTTTGATTTAATTGATAAATCATGGGTCCATCAAAGAAAAATAATCTGAAATAACGATTAGAATCTTGAATAATTTGTTCGATATTTTGTGTGGCACGCTTGGCCGAAATTTGGAGTTCGTTTAATGGAGTGAAGTGATAATCGTGTTCGATCAAATAATCGTATAAGGGCTGACAGCGATGGTCATAGCCTAAATAATTTTGACGGAAATCAATTTTCAATGGTGCAATTAAGAAGTGTGGAAGATTGCGTAACGCCCAATCTGCTCCAGTGCCATTACTATAAATATAATAATGATTCCCATGTTTAATGAGCGTCAATGCTTGACTGGTTGGTGTGGCGACATCCTCATTCATATCGTTGATCAAACGCATTCCATAGCCCAGATTGTGATAGTTCTGACCTGTAATGGATAGCAAATGAGCGGGAAGCGTGTAAAAAGCGTTCATGGAATACCACAATCCTGGTAAGTTGATACCTTCCGTTTTCGGATGAACTTTTTTAACATCAGCAGTGTACGGTTGCACCAGATTGGATATCTTATGAATAATCTCAGAATATTGCTGATAGGCGTCTTGACACAGTTCGCTCAGTACACGGTCATCGCGTAATTGAATGCTGATGTCAAAGAGCGCTTTGCCGTGTGACAGACTATTATCTAGAATCAATCGGATGGTTTCGTTTTTGATTTCCTCAGTGTCACCAGTTCGAATGCGTTCCAATTGTATCGCCAAATGCTCTAAATGGTGAGCTGCATTGAAGATGCGTTTAAAAAACAAAACGAAAGGCGGATGACGTAATTGGTGCTTTAAATCCATTATTTCAGGATAAGGTGCGTCTCCTGCTCTTTGGTCTGTTTGTAATGCCCTTTGAATTCTAGTATTTAGGATAGGAATCCATTCTTTAAGTGAGTGATGTAATTCTCTAATTTTAGTCGAAATTTCGGTGGTTTTTAGGAGGTAGCCATCTCGGGGCAGGGCGGTAAAACTTCCGCGTTTTGTCCGCAGTGTTTCCTCGTTTTTTCTGGTTAGAGAAGTGCGTGCATGCTGAGTTAATTGAGTGGCCCTGTCTTGCCATCTTGCTACGATTTCATGAAAGTTCTTTAAAGAAAATTCTCGTAATACACGATTAAATGCGTCGCAACTGATGTGAAGTCTGGTTTTTTTACCCTCGGTCGGAACAGAAAGGGCTTGCACCATGCTGTGATCAAAATCTGGAAAATTTCGAAGGCCAATAAGGTATGGGCGCAGAGAATGGTATAAATATTGGCACTGTTGTTGTAATGCAGATCTTTCTGAGAAAAGGATTTCAGTTCTCTGAAAATTCTGATTGATAAGCGCTTTGAATCGGTCCAGATTTTCGACTGCCTCATTATAATTGGCTATTTTTTGTTGATACCAACCGCGGAGTGTTAAAGCCTGCTCTACAGATAGTTGGTCTAGAGCTGCATAATAGTCGTGATATTGATTGACGCTCGTAATAGTAAGAACTGGCTCAACTACAGCGTCTGCTTGAGAGGCGGTGGTTTGACTTTGCCATTTCTTATGGAGCCAATCAATGGGTTTGCATACTATGGTGGTTAAGCTTTCTGGTTTATCACCCAACACTTCAGACTCTAAACTACTGAATTGGGAATGATAGTGGGTATGCGCCTTTCTGAGAATCATTTGTTTATAAAGAGACTCATATTTGGTTCGATAGGTGAGGATATGGAGTACATTCTGGTCGACGGCAGTTAAATTCTGACGGAGATTAGAAAAATGCTGCAGAATACCAGGATGGATAAAGGCGACTGCAATGGGCGTAAATCCCCATTTTGTGCCATCTGTATTCCCATAAAAAACATAAGAATTTTCAGATTTCACAAGATGTTGAATTAAAATAGGATGTTCTTTTGGGAGCGCTAAGCTATCCAAAGGGATATCTGTAACAGTTTTAAGCGCAATATCACAACCTGTACGCGCAGAATAGGGAAACAACTGTAAATGGGTGTGTTGCGGTATGGCTGCGAGAACGGCCTGACATTGTTGAGCACGCAAGGCTTCGGTGTTTTGCAATTTCGTCAAATAGGCAGACAATTGACAACGTAATGCCCGAACATTCTTCTCATCCAGATTGCAAATACCTTGCGTTTCAGTGAGTATACGACTGATATTTCGATTTAATCGGGGATTGATTTTCTGTACATAAGGTGCGAGCCAAGCATAATGCATTTTCAGAACGCGGCGATCAGCTCCTGCTAGCTTCTCTAAAAACAGAGGTAAGGCTTCTTGCGCCCAGAGAATTTGTTGCTGCGCTTGTTGACATTCTTGGAACATACTTTGGATGGCTGCTACGCGCTTAGCTAGAAAATTCGAGTTTTCTATGGTGAGTAATTCTTCGCCTAAAAATGAAAAATTAGCCAAACTTTTTATGTGATCTGCTAAATAATCAGTAATAGAATGAATGGTTTTCACTACGGGACGTGACAGTGTACCGGGAGCGAGAAGTAACTCTGTTTCAGCATGGTCGGCATAGTTGACTAACAGTGAAAAGCCGTCTTCTTGTAGGGTAGATAAAATATCGCGTAAGGACTCTTGATAGGCCTCATTCAATTGTCCAACTTGAGTGAGTGTGGTACTGAGGAGCACAATAATCTGGCGAATCAAAAAGGCGTAATTGATGATTTGATACATCTGATACAATGGATTAAGCTTACTGCGATTTGCATTTTTTTTAGTATGTTTCAAGGTATTTAACAATTTAGTTGCTTCTTTTTGTAACGCTCGGAGTTGTGCTGGATTAATATTGGGCGCATGTTGGATCACGCTAGAGTTATTGGCATTGATCAGGGTGGTCAACATATCAATATGTTTGGGTAGGTCCGCAGAGAATTGACTGAATACATCGATATCCCATTGCCCATTGGCATCATAGATATTGCGCGTGATGAATCCAACTGCATGTCCAACTTGGAAGCTATTAGTAGGACTATAGATCCCGGGAGGGGAGGGAGGGGCGGTGACCTGAGCACGAGTCATAGTTGAAAGTTGTTTAAAACGAGCCAATATCTGTAGAAATTCACTGACTTCATCTTTGAAGCGATGTGCGAAATCAATCTCTGAGTCAGAGAGAAGGGTGATTGCGCGATACATATTATCGTAGATAGCACCATTGAAATAATTTATAACGGCCGTTCCTATACCAAATATTCCTGAAAAACTAATTTCGAGACGTTCGGTTTGTCGCAAAAGCGCTTGAATATAAAACGTGCTGTTAATGATTTTTTTTATTTTGGTAATTTGTTGGGCCTGGGTTGAAAAATGCGTATGGGCCTTTTTTTCCATAATGTGGTGATAGATTGGATAATGTTGAAGATCATAGTCAAGTAAACACGGGGTGTTCGTAAAATGTAAATGCCTCCCAGATATTAGATTGGGCTCTAGTTCAGTTAGGGTCCAAATGTTGCCGTTAGTATTTCCATATAAATAATAGCGCCAGCCTATAGCAATAATAAGAGGAATGTCTTGATAAACTTGTTCGAGTTGATGGTAAGGTGCTTCTTGGT
>CAIRCS010000030.1 GCA_903877115.1 uncultured Legionella sp. | reverse complement strand
CTTGGCGCGGGGCTAGGCCCGAAAATCTACAACATTTACAACGGGATTTTCCGCAATTAAATATCATCACTTTAGAGCAAAATTATCGCTCTTCCGGAAAAATTTTACATTTGGCTAATGATTTGATTGCCCACAATCCCAAGCCATTTCCTAAAAAACTTTGGTCAGAGTATGGACCCGGCGAAGAGATCCGCGTGTTGGCGTGTCGCGATGAACAGGATGAGGCGGAGTTAGTAGTTGCCGATCTCATTAGTCATAAATTACGCCAAGGGCGCCCACTAGAAGATTACGCAATTCTCTATCGCGGCAATCATCAAGCCCGCTTGTTTGAAACCCTCCTTCGCGCTCAAGGAATCACTTATCATATCAGCGGAGGGCAATCCTGGTTTGCTCGGGTTGAAATCAAAGATTGTTTGGCTTATTTAAAATTGATCTGCAATGCAGCCGACGACGCCGCCTTTATCCGCGCAATCACCACCCCAAAACGTGGCATCGGCGCGACGACTTTAAGTTCTTTAGGTGATTATGCCAAATCCCGCGGGCAATCTTTATTCCAATGCGCGGATCACATAGCTTTAGGCGAATATTTACCCGAAAAACCACGCGCTATTCTAGCTCAATTCAAACAAACCATTTTACGCTGCCAACAACGCCTTGAAACCGAATCCGGGGATATGACCGTCATATTACGCGATATGTTAGACACCTTCGGCTATGAGACCCATGTGTATGCAAGTAGCGATCAACCCCAACAAGCACAAAAAAAAATGGATAATGTTTGGCAACTATTGGATTGGGTCAACGCTCAGGTCCAGAAAAAACCCGATTCAACGCTTTCAGACGCGCTCGCTACGATGTTGTTAATCGACCGCTTAGACAATAATGACGATACCGAAGCAAATGGTGTCCAATTAATGACGCTCCACGCAGCCAAAGGCCTAGAATTTCCTTGCGTCTATTTGGTTGGCATGGAAGAAGGCATTCTCCCCCATAGAGTGAGTATTGAAACGGATCAAATTGAAGAAGAGCGACGTTTGGCGTACGTAGGAATTACCCGTGCCAAACAAGTCTTAACTTTGAGCTTAGCCCGTCAACGCCGCAGCGGTGGCGAAAACCAAGTCACCACGCCCAGTCGCTTTTTAGATGAATTACCTGCCGACCACTTAGAATGGCATGGCAAAGAACATCGGGACCCCACTAAATCCAAAGCCCTGGCTCAATCTCATTTATCTACTTTAAAAAATTTGCTCATTTGATTTGTCTACATCATAAGCTCAACACATGTATTCCCAATCAATAACCCTTCAATGACTTTGAAATGCTTATCATACGTGCACAATGCACATCCATGCTCAATAGTAGGTCTTGTCCTATCCTAATGGCCCCCAATTATTAGATCTTACTTACACGCTTGGCACTCCAAACCACGAACAGACAATCTAAACTATCTTTCCTCACATAGCCGTCTTCGGCGCGCAGCAATCATCTCTGAGCGATGCAGAAGATTCATACAGGCTGGATTTAAATAAAAATAAATTGAAATCGGCCCCTTTGCGATACTCCGGTATCACTGGTGCAGGCTTTTCCGGCTGGAGGCCCTGTATCTTTGCGTAGCGTTTTTGAACATTATCTTCATCGCCACGCCTATGATCGCGATGCTTATTATCCCATTGTGCAGCACGCTGTAAAATCGGTTCGAAGACGAACTTAAGCAAGCGCATCGGTAAATTTTTATCATGATTATGATCATCAGCCTTTTGCGCGCGCTCTTTGAGTAAATCAACCGTGTCGATATCATCCACATGTGCTCGGCCCCAAATCCAGTCCCAATCTTCAACGCATTCAAACCAGAAATTAAGCCAAAAAGAGAGCCACACCTGTCCTTCGATTTGGTCCGACGTCGCACCAGCACTCACCAAATGACCAATAAAGATAAAGTTGCGCAGAGGCTCAAAAAACAGCCGATACACAATCCTATAGGGATTTTTCTTTTGCATATCGGTTTCAAGCGCAAACTCATCTGCAGTGATCCCCAAAAAATCGGGAACCCAATGTTGCCACATCCTTTCGGATAACCACTCTGAAGCCTCGGCACACGTACGCGGCAAACGCCATGTTGGAGCACGCCAATTTCGCGGATTGAGCGCGTTGATTGCGCGGTCCAAACTCGGATTCGCTTCTAATCCTTCCAACGTATTGGAAACACTTTGGAAACTAAATGGCAGTACCGAAATACCAATTAAAATCGGAATAATAATATTTAACAACACATTGGGAATAACACTGAGCCAAGCAACCAAAGGTTTGGTTTTGTGAAACACCGTCAGCCAAGTCCCTGCTGTACACATCGTAAGAAAAATTGTAACCAAAAATAACACTAGGCTCAGACTTAGTATCAGGACCCTTTTGATAGTCATCTCTTGTGAGGAGATCGCACGCATTCTATCAATAAATTTTTTGGCAGGATTATCCAGCAAAATATCCGTCAACGAATTGTATATCAACAACCCATAAGCCGCACCCGCTATCACAGCCAAAGGTCCAATCACCGGAGGAAACAAACTGAGAGGAAGCAGCATCAACCAAGGAATCACCGCCACCGCTTCCATAATGAGATAAGTAGTCCCAATACCCATGATCAGACCAGAAAAGGCAGCAATCACAAACGCAATTCGCGAATTAATCGTATGCTGCGTGAGACGCTTTTCCCAGTCCGCTTTATCCGGTGCGATCCATTCGATCAATTTATTTCGATGATACGCATATGTTGCATCGCTAAGCGTTACTAATAATGGGTCATCAGCAGCAACTGTTTTGAGATCCAGCATAGCAGGTGTAGTGAGTTCTTGGTTGAAAACGCCAAACATGGGTCCTAAAAAGGACTTCTTTACTTGTTTGCTCTTGGGTTTCTCATCAGCCTTAACAGTCATGGCTTCTAAATTCAGACTATAGGTTTTACCAGTCAGCCGTATCGCAAAAGGAAGAGAAGCAGCAACGTTATGTCTGGACACATCATGGAACAAATACTCGCTCATATCCTCTGATAATTTCGTCAAATGCAGATTCATATTCTTCAATTCATTTTGATTGGCTTCATTTGCGACCTGAGTGTGCAAATAACAATTTAATTTGAGCAGATAACGACATTGGGAAACGTATGCATGAACCAATACGGGATACTGTTCTTGAGGTCTATCTAGAAGTTGCGCATCAAAACTGCGTAAAATATTTTGAATCAGGTCATGATGTCCTGGGATTTCCATAAATTGTTCTTTTTGCAAATAATGAGCTAAAAACTTATTTTGCTCGGCATCCACCAAATCCTTTTGTTCATACTCCCCGTTAAGATTACGAAACCCTATCGCATAATGGCTGTCTTTTTTAAACACCACCACTTCATTGTGTTCACG
>CAIRCS010000029.1 GCA_903877115.1 uncultured Legionella sp. | reverse complement strand
GTGGGTTTCGAACCAACGACAAAAGGTTGAAGGGTCAGGATTTCGCCATTGATCACGTTTTGTTCTCAATAGTTAATTCAAAAGGCTCACTCTAACAACTGGGCTAGGTGTGATCCTCCCGCCTGACCCTTGACATTACGTAAAAAACTAAATAATATAAACACTAAACAATTTTACATTTTTGCATTTTCACATGAGACGTTCCATTTTTTTTTATCTGTAAGGTCTCATGTGAAAATGCAAAATTCCTAACACAATTCTCGACTACGCACTTACTAAAAACAATTTGTAGAGCATTCTAGAATTATAATTTAATCTATTTCTCATTGTATTACTTACTATGATGGAGCAGCCAGACGACGTTGAGGAATTTATGGGGATGACTCAAGTAGCAATTGATGGTATGCATAGTTATATGCACAACCTTTCTGACAACAAGCAGCATGCTAAGAAAGTTAAAAAAGAGTGGATGACTTCACGCATCATTAATAGTGATTCAATGTTTACTGAAGTTGCTGAGAATTCTTTGTTGATGAAAACCGTTGGGAGACATTTAGCGAATGGCTTGCCTCAACAAATTGAAAAGTCTAACTTCGGTTTAGGAATGTTAACTGATCATGACCTTTATTTCAATGGTTCAACTGACAAAAAGTTGCGGGTTTTACTCCAGTCAAGTAATTTAAATCTGAATATGCCACAGTTTTTTAATCTTGCAAAGCTTCGTGATGAACTACTCAAACACGTTAAAAACGCTAAATTCCTACTCTTACACGACATGGAATTTCCAGGTATATATTTTTCACTTTTTTATAATAGTATTGATAAATACTAATTATTTTATTAAAAAGGAACACCTGAGAAGGTCAATTATACCCGCGCGATGACCCAGGCACAGACCACTCAACTTAAAACCAAGGAAGACATTGACAAGGAGATAGAAAAAAACCAAGCACAGGTCCAGGCAATGGTTCAGAAACGAAACACTCTTCTCATGAGTCTTGGTGATTCAGCTACAGACTCTAACAAATCAGACACCACTTCTGAACCTCTAGCTTCATACTTGAAAAGTTTGCAAAACGATAAGTCTGAGATGTCTGAAGAGAAAAGGGTTCCAAACCCTTTAGCTGGTATTTTTGTAGATTCTGATGTATTGCAAGACCTGTCTGCTGCTCATATGAATTCAATGGCTGTTGATGCTGAACAGAAGACTAATGTGTCTCACGCTAATGAAGCATATGATCCTGAAGATGCTGCGGTTTCTGTGCTCACTGATGTTTCGGGCTCACTCGGTGAGAAACGCAATAGACAGGGTGTAAAAAAAGGTAATATTGATTCCACTGATCAGGCTATTGTTGGTATTACTGAAATACTTAAGCAACATGAAATCACATTTGCTGACATTCTCTTGCATGTTTATCCTAACATCAAAGAGTTAGGTGTCTATCTTTATATTGATGCTGACAAAATCATTCATGTTGGTTCTGATTCACAGCATTTGAGTCGCTCTCATGATTTAGTTTCTTCTACAAATACTGAAAAATAAAAAATGCTTTCGTTTGTAGGTAGCAAATACCCCTTGTATTGTGGATGTGGCTACTTCATTAAGTATAGCCAGAGTGCTAATCATCATCGTAAAACCTGCACTGCTCCTATTATTAAGACAAAGACTGATATTGATCATGAACTTGTTTTTGACATACCTAACATACAACTGGATAGCATTGAGAGAAAGTTGAAAAGCGATTGGCTCATGCGATATGGAACACTTGATAATTATCCTCTTAAATAATTTTGATAATTTTTCTTGAC
>CAIRCS010000028.1 GCA_903877115.1 uncultured Legionella sp. | reverse complement strand
TTTGACGATTTCTTCTAATTCAGCAATTTTGGCTAAAAGTGTTGATATGATTTCTTCGTAGTCTCGCATGCGTGTATTTGATCATAACCAAATAATTTTGCAAGACTTTTTAAAAAATTGAATGAGGTGCCACATTCAGGATGACGTGCTGGGGAGATACATTAAGTTTTAATAAAACAGCCGCTCACGTAAGCGTATCAAAAACGATTTAAGGATGAATCATGATAAGACGCGTAATAAACACTGTAATGTTCGCCTTGATATTTTGCCAAAGTGCTTTTGCGGCTTCACCATTGTTTGAAATTCAAGAATCCGGCACCACTCTTGAAACCCCTGCGATAATTACTATTTGCGCTAACATCAACGGACCTGCATCATGCCAAAGATATACCGTTAGACGTACTAATTTAGGGATAATGACCACTACCGGTCGCAGCTACACACGTTCTGGCATCAAAATGGATACCAGCACATTTAAAATAGTCAACGCATATTGCTCCACTACTGCTAACGGTTATTGTTCACTGCCACTGAATAATCACACTCGAACCGATATACCGATCACAACGGTCGGAGTTAGATTACACGCAACCCCCTCAATACATACCCAAGTTGATGTAACTTATACACAACACAATATTACCACGGGAGGAATTGAGCCATACACATACAGCGTAGTCGACGGACAGCTTCCAGCCGGAACTAATTTGAATACTTCAACCGGCGCTGTCTCCGGAACACCTAGCACTCCCGGCGCATTTTCTTATACCATTCAAGTAACAGGCGCTCTTGGCACAACAGACACGGCATCAACCTCTGGCACAATAGCCACCCAGCTAGTCATAACCCCCACCGCATCTCCAGACAATCAGGTAGGTATCGCCTATCTGCAAACCAACGTAGCCAATGACGGCACAGCTCCTTACACCTTCAGTGTCGCATCCGGTGGTAGTATTCCCGCAGGAACTACTTTAAATACCGCAACTGGCACAGTCTCCGGCAGCCCGACGACCGCAGGCGCCTATAGTTATACCATCAATGTAACAGACAGTGACGGGGGCAGTGAAACAACACCAGCGATTACAGGAACAATAGCCGGCCCAGTAGGATTGACTGCCACCCCCTCCACCTATACTGAAGTAAATGTTAACTATTCACAAACAAACGTAGCCACCAACGGGACTGCGCCATTCCATTATACTCTCGACTCAGGCACTCTTCCTGCGGGGACGACTCTCGATCCTAATACAGGCACTGTTTCTGGCACGCCGAGCGTTGCGGGCCCATTTTCTTATGTAATTGAAGTTACGGACGGGGATAATGCCATGGCAATCGCTGCAACCAGCGGAACGATGAATGCAGCGCTAAGCACCACGAATCCATCTGCTGTAATTGCTAATGCCGGACAAACAGCTTCTTTCTCTGCAGTAGCATCTGATGGGACCCCTCCGTATTCGTATCAATGGCAGAGGAGCACAGATGGCGTAACATTTTCTGATATACCAGGAGCAACATCGGCTTCTTATACTACTAATATATTAAGCACTGCCGACACCAACTCCCGGTTTAGACTCCGAGTAACCGACCCTGGATCTGCAACAGCGACTAGTACTGCGGCTACATTGGCCGTCAATACAGCACTTGCTTCATCTCCAACTCCTACAAGCCCTGTCGCTAATGCGGGACAAACAATGACTTTTAACGCAGGCGTCACTGGGGGTAGTAATTCATTTACCTATCAATGGCAGGTCCAATCTCTTGGGGTCGGTCCATTTTCTGATGTTGGGACTAACTCAACATCATATACCACAGGTATATTGTCCATCTTAGGAAACAATGGCGATGTTTATCGCGTCCTTGTAACCGACTCTGCAACGGTTGCTTACTCAGTATTCAGTAACAACGCAACTTTAACAGTCAACGCGCTAAGAGCCACCTCTCCAGGTCAGGATTTTAGCAACGGAGCCATGAGCAGCAAGGCATGGGATAGCGCTGTAATTAGCCCAGATCAATTAACAGCTATATCTTGCCCGAGTACATCGTTCTGTATCGCAGTAGACACAGATGGCACGGCGTTTCGTTATGATGGTCTAAACTGGACCAGTGCCGATAAGATCGATACGGGGCATTCATTTGGCCTAAACGCTGTTTCCTGTACGCCTAATAGTGGTTCATTTTGTATGGCCGTTGATAATGCTGGGAATGCATTTGGTTATAGCGGAACTACTTGGTCTCACCAATATGATGATGGCGCAATCGACTCCGACTCATTAAACTCAGTCTCTTGTCTAGGAACGGCTTTTTGTATGGTCGTAGACAGCAACGGCGGTGCTTTACGGTACAATGGCGTCACTTGGAGTGCTGTGTCTGATATTGATGGGACACACTCAATTTCTTCGCTTTCTTGCCCAACTGCTGCATTCTGTATGGGCGTGGATAAGGCCGGAAACGCCTGGAAATATCTTGCGCGCGCTGCAAATATAGCACAAGCTAATTCCGGGGATGATGACGCCACTGAGAAGACGCCTGTAGCACAGACTTTCTCTGTAAAAGCTAGAGATAATACTGCAGCGACTTATAAGATTACTGGATTGAAGCAACCCGAAGGTGTGCATATTGACACCAACAATAACCTTTGGATCGCAGACGAAGTGAGTGCAAAAGTGTATCGATTGCCAGCCAGTGCCAATGGTGAGCTCAGTGATAACACGCCTGCTTTGGTCAGTATTACAAATTCGGCCAGTATGAGTCCTACATCCGTTGTAACGGATGCTGAGGGCAATACAGCGCCTACGTGTGTCATCACTAATGAGGCTATTAACAACCCTGTAGGAATTTCTTTAGATTCTCAAGGAAATATATACCAGGCAAATGACGTGGAATCAGGTGGCGCCATTAATATTTTTGAACCCGTATCCGCAAATTGTGGTACCACTACTGTGTCGCCAATGAGGCGTATTTCTGGAGTGAGTACTTCTATTGGTAAATCACTAGGTCTTTCAATTGGATATGTATTCTAGGTATTGGAGTTGCGACAAAACCACATGCAGAAAACCGCATGTGGTTTTTTTCAAGTAATATAGGCAGTGTTCACTCGATTTGCATCACCCCGCAATTCATCATCGGTAATACTCGGTATATTGCTCAAGCAATGCTCTGATCATGGTTTGATAATGAGTGTGTTTGTCTTTGGCCACGCGTTTAAAAAAATCGACGCTCTCTTTCGTCAAAGCTAACGTTACTTTAACGGTTTCTTCTTTTAGAACCAATTGATCTGGTGGTGGCAAAAAATCAGCAATCATTTTTATTTCACCAATGGGTTCATCGGTATATTTAGTCGCTCGTGTTTTCATAAATTTTCCTCCCCTTACGCCAATAGCCTGCACCAATGATACGAATTTTATGGCCTCGATAAGTAAATCGAACAGTCATGATGCCATCAAGAACTCGACCAAAACAGTAATACCGTAACTCATCTGCGCTGTGATCCAGGTCTTCTGCAATGAGACGGTTTGGATCTTGGAATGCTTGTTGTGCCTCAAAAAAAGAAACGCCATGTTTTAATCGATTCTCAGCGTTTTTTTTCTCATCCCATTCAAAATGTGATTTCATTATTTCTAGCGCAGAGCGTTATACATATATTTAACCATATTATAGTGTGGTTATTGAGAAAAATAAATAAAGATCGAAATAGACGACACGGACGAGTTACATTCATTCAGGGAGACAATTTCTCGTGTATACTTAAAGACCCCAGATTGTCCATAACTTTGTGTTTTTATAAAACACATCCCCCCCCGTTATCCTGAATAAAAAAACAATAAAAAAGCCTTTAAGCAAACATAAAGCAAGTGCAACTGCAGCAGCACCTACTCTACGACCTGAAAAAAAATCCGTGTATTTTTACCTCTTCGCGTTATGCGTGATAACGGTTTTTATTTACGGTAACTCTCTTGAAAACGCGATCTTAAATTTTGATGACAATGATTATTTCGCTTACCCAGAAATATCCCAATTATCTTGGCATAACCTAAAACTTTATTTCTCGAAATACTATCTCATTATGTATCAGCCATTGCCGGTGCTGACGCTTGCGGTCAATTACTATTTTTCTCAAATCGAAACCCTTCCCTTACATGTGTTTAATCTTATTTTTCATCTACTCAATATGCTGCTGGTTTATACGTTTATTTACAAATTATCTCTAAATCGCTTGGTCGCACTGATTACTACAACGTTATTTGCCATACACCCCATGAATGTAGAGGCGGTTACTTGGATTTCGGCACGCAGTAGTGGCCTCTATACATGCTTCTATATTCTGGCAATCATATTTTATTTAAACTATATCAGTTTAGCCCAGAGAAAATATCTCCTTTTTTCAGGACTTGCGTTTATTTTATCGCTCTTTTCCAAAGCACAAGCCGTTACGTTACCCCTGGTTTTTTTGGTTATAGACTATTACTGTTCAAGAATAAATAGAGCAACGCTACCCGCAATTTTACTTGAAAAAGTGCCGTTTTTTTTCTTGTCTTGCCTATTTGGGGTTATTACTATTTTGGACAAAGATACCCTAAATAATATTACCAATGGCATGCTGATTTCCTACAGTTTTCCTGAAACCATTTGTTTGATCTGCTATTCATTTATTTTTTACATATACAAACTTTTTGTTCCATTTCATTTATGTGCCATCTACGTGTATCCTCCAAAAATAAACGGCGCCCTACCTTCGATCTATTATTGGTCTCCGCTTATCTTATTAGCGTTGATAGGCTTGATTTGGCCTGTAGCTAAAAAGAGAAAATACGTTTTATTTGGGATATTGCTTTTTTTAGTCACTATTTCAATCAATATTCAACTCATACCCTCAAGACTGTTCATTGTTGCCGACCGATATGGTTATTTTCCATATATCGGCATTTTCTTTATTATGGGTATGTTTTGCAATGAGGTCGTAGAGAAGAAAATCCAGATCAATAGACATTTGAAGCAAATACTATGGGGTATATTGCTACTTTATTTTTTTATTTTTACAGGGCTTACCATACATAGAAATACGATCTGGAAAGATAACATTAGCTTTATGACAGATATCATCAATAAAAACCCGGTAGTACCTTACCTCTCCCGAGCTTATGGTACAAGAGCGAATGCTTTAAAAGACAATAATCAGTTAAGCAAGGCTCTAGCGGATTATAAAAAAGCAATTGAAATCAATCCTTCTGAGACGATCGCTTATTTAAATCGTGCACTGCTTTATATAAAAACGAATCAATATCCTGATGCCATCAACGATTTGAACACCGCTATCAAATTGCAGCCCAATGCAGCCATTATGTATTCCAAGCGTGGTCTTGCAAAGTATGCATTGCAAGACAGTCAGGGCGCCTTGCGCGATATCAATAAAGCAATACAATTAAACCCTAATATCGGAGAAGCATACAATCTGCGAGCCATCCTTCGATTCTCTATGAATGACTATACAGGATCAGAAAAGGATTTTGACCAGGCCATTATACTCAATCCATCCGACTCCGAACTCTATAAAAATAGGGGGATTATGTCTTTAAAAATGCAAGATCTCGAAGCCGCTTGTCAGGATTTATCAACAGCTTCGCATATGGGAAACGTCTCTGTTAGGCAGATGCTAGACCAATTTTGTAAAACGACTTAAACGCATCCGAGCTAACCCAAGGTTTTCCGAGTGGAGCACACCATAACATGACAACATGAACTATTCTCGACTAACCCTAGCGCACATTATAGCGCGATTGACTCTATTCATTTCTTTTTCAATCCATGCTGCAGAGCCTCTTAATCTGAGACATGTATCCTTTGCGAATTTACAAAATAAACACTCGCTTAGCTTATCCCTATATCCCGTCCCTTTGTTATCGTCACAAGATTTTTCATATTTCGAACAGCACTATGATGCACAGCAGACGGAGCATATTCGCATGCAACAACGGTATAAGGGATTTCCGGTGTTTGGTGGCTATGCGGTACTGCATCGCAAACACCTGCCAGGCACTGCGTGGTCGGTACACATGAATGGGAATATTTACCAAAAACTACTCGAAGATTTGGGCAGTTGTCCCCCCAAATTTATGGCCAACGCAAATCAACAATTAAAAACGTTTAATCAGTCATTCCCGCCAGATCAAATCCGGGCTCAATCCGTTCAAGCATATGGCGTAGAGGTTTTACAGAAAGACCATCAGCCCACGCAACTGATATTTCGGGTCCACTTTAGTAATTACTTCGCCAATGCATTTTGGGATGGTCAACAAATGACTTTTGGAGATGGCGATGGTGAATTCTATTCTCC
>CAIRCS010000027.1 GCA_903877115.1 uncultured Legionella sp. | reverse complement strand
GGCTTTTTCACGATGCAGCCAGTCGCGAATATCGTTATAGGTCGAACGGTAATCTTGAATAGTACGCACGGGGAGAACAGGGATTTTCTGCATAGCGGCGAACTGTTCATCTTTCAGATAATGTTTCGCCTTGAACTCTTCAACAGCTTTCGGATCGGTAGTATCCACGTTCTGCATGGCTTGCAACCCTGCAAATTCGTCGTAGTTTTGCAGAATATTTTCAACACGAAGATATTCACCGAAAAGCTTGGCGAAGTCCTTTTTATCTTTCTCTTTTTCAATCTCTCCTGGATTGGGGAACCGCTGTTGCAGCTCTGCCACAATATCCAGATAACCCCGACGGGCTTCGCCAGTGACTACATCGGCAAAACCTTCCATGTACTCTTTATAGCTCTTTTCAAGTACAACATTTTTGGTGTTACAAGTGACCTAATCAAAAGAGTGTACGAACATAAATATGCAGATGTGCCTGGGTTTACGAAAAAATATGGGTGTAAATATCTTGTTTATTATGAGCTTATAGAAGATATGACAAATGCTATAGCAAGAGAGAAACAACTTAAGGGTGGCTCAAGAAAAAAGAAATTAGCTTTGATTGAAAAAGTAAATCCTTACTGGGAAGATCTCTATGAGAGATTGTTGTAATTATTAGAAAGTTAGGCCGCTGGATTGCTTCGTCGCTATGCTCCTCGCAACGACGAGTGAAACACTACGCTCCTCGCAACGACGGGTGCTGTCGTTGCGAGGAGCGTAGCGACGAAGCAATCCAGTGACTTTGGGGTGTGGCAGAATCACTTCTTATAATGAACTAATGCTTTTTCTTTGAAACTCTGGCACTATTTTATAGTGATATCATAAGGGAGAAGATATTGAAACGCATAACAGGGATGATCGTTGGTATGTTCTGTTGGCAGCTGGGGTATGCAGCAGATATGCCAGAGCCACTTACTTTAGATAAAATCAATTTTCAATTGTCTTCAAAAGCCTGGGTCAATACGCAAACGGCATTGCTCACGGTGACCATCAATGCGAGCTTGGATTCTTCTGATGTGGTGAAAGCCCGTACAGATATGTTGGATAAACTAAGCAAAATAGCGTCTGGAGATTGGCATATTGTGCAATTTGACCGGTTTCAAGATAGTTCAGGACTTGAAAAACTCTCGGTTAAGGCGCAAATACGAGTCAACCAAAGTCAGCTGGCGCACCTCTACGACAAAGCAAAAGACGTTTCCAAACCGGGTGAGACCTATCAAATTGCAGGTATTGAATTTAAGCCAGATCTTGAAGAAATTCAGAATGCCAAAGCATTGTTACGTCAAGTTCTCAACAAGCAAATTCAACAAGAGTTGGCACAATTAAATAAGACCTATTCGGAGCAACATTTTACGGTCAGCGCGGTGAACTATCAGGAAGAGCAAAGTTCTTCACAAGATCAGCCTATGATGATGGCTACTGGCGTTACGCCTAGAATGGCTCGTCCTGCGTCGTCGCTCGCAGTAAGCAATGAATTGGTGATGACTGCTGTGGTTGAGGCGGGATCGGTTCGTAAATGAAGAACAAAACTTTAAAAAATTTGGGCCCTATCATTGGTCACCGTGGGGTGGCTGCTTTGGCGCCTGAAAATACGTTGGAAAGTTTTGCTTTAGCTCACAAGCATGGTTTGCAAGCGGTAGAATTTGATGTGATCCTCAGCGCAGACGGGGAAGCGTTTGTTTTTCATGATGAAACGTTGGAAAGAACCACCAATGGCCATGGTGAAATTGGCTTGGTTGATTCTGCATATTTGAAAAGCTTGGATGCGGGATCTTGGTTTTCCAAACAATACAAAGACGTCCGCATTCCCACTTTACGTGAAGCATTAATTTGGTTGCGCAAGCATAAAATGTCAGCCAACATAGAAATAAAACCTTTCCCTGGGTTTACTTACGAGACAGTAACTGCGGTATTACGAGAATTAGATGAATTGTGGCCCAGTAGCAGAGCATTGCCTCTGATTTCTAGCTTTGAACCGAATGCACTCCGTTTGTGTCGCAAATTACAGCCGGACTTACCTATAGGGTATTTGCTGCATAGTTGGCATCCTGATGAAATTGATTTTGCGCAGTCGCTGAATTGTGTGTCTGTGAATCTGAATTATCTCATTGCAAAGGCAGCACGCATCGAGGCTTTGAAGCAACAAGGCTTTGGTGTCTATATTTACACTGTCAATTTCCAGTTTATGATTTCCAGGTTTTTTGCCTTGGGCGTAGATGGTGTGTTTAGTGATTATCCCGATTGGAGAATTAAATCATGATGTACTGGTTGTGTGGAGGAACGACTTTCGGATTAATGATCTATTTATTTTTTGTATTGCTAAAACCGGAATATTTTTAATGCTATCACTCAATGCCTGGCTTCAAATTGGATGTTATTTGGCTATTGTTTTAGTCTGTGCCAAACCTTTGGGTTGGTATATGGCTCGAATCTATCAAGGTCAATATCCACGTTACGTACGTTTTTTAAGTAGCTTGGAATCCCTGATTTATCGTGTGTGCCGAATTGATCCGCAACAAGAGATGACGTGGAAGCAATATGCGATTGCCATGTTATTACTGAATGGATGTGGTCTGATCGCTGTGTACGCCGCGCAACGCTTACAATATTATCTGCCAGGGAATCCCCAGCATTTATTGCCTCCGAATATTGGGCTGGCATTCAACACCGCAATCAGTTGCGTGACCAATACTAATTGGCAAGCTTATGCTGGAGAACGCACCCTAAGTTATGGGACGCAAATGGTTGCTATGACCAGTCAAAATTTTCTTTCAGCAGCCACAGGCATCGCTATTTTATTGGCATTGATTCGTGGGATTAACGGTCACAAAGGGCAATATTTGGGAAATTATTGGGTAGATATGGTGCGCAGCGTACTCTATATTTTATTGCCCCTGGCCTGTATTTTAGCACTAGCACTAGTCTCCCAAGGCGTGATTCAAAATTTAAAACCCAATCAAACTGTCAATGGTTTGCAAAACATGACCCAGCAGGTCATCCCCATGGGGCCAGTGGCCTCGCAAGTTGCTATCAAACAATTGGGATCAAATGGTGGCGGTTTTTTTAATGCGAATAGTGCTCATCCTTTTGAAAACCCCACCCCTTTAAGTAATTTTTTAGAGATGTTGGCCATCTTGCTGATTCCGGCTGCTTTGACGTTTACGTTTGGCTGCATGGTATTAGATCGTAGGCAAGGACGAGCATTATTAATGGTGATGGTTATTGTATTTATGCCGGCAGTAGTGGGTGAGGTATGGTTCGAGCAACAGGGGCATCCTGCTTATCAGTCATTAGGAGTCAATGGCGGTAATTTAGAAGGCAAAGAAACGCGTTTTGGTGTTGTAAACTCAGCACTTTGGACGGTTGCGACCACGGCGACTTCAAATGGTTCTGTCAATTCAATGCTAGATTCGTATACGCCGCTCGGAAGCTTGATCCCTTTATGGATGATGAATCTAGGCGAAACGGTGTTTGGCGGAGTAGGGACTGGGCTATATGGCATGTTGTTGCTGGTGGTGATTACCGCATTTATTGGGGGCTTGATGATTGGTCGTGCTCCAGAATATTTGGGTAAAAAAATTGCTCCTTTTGAAATGAAAATGGCGGCGCTTGCCCTATTGCTTATGCCGGTAGGAGTATTATTGAGTACGGCTGCTGCTGCAATATTGCCAGGTCCGCAACAAGCATTGGGTAATCCTGGTGCGCGTGGATTAACGGAAATGTTATATGCCATGTCTTCGATGATGAACAATAATGGTAGTGCATTGGCAGGGCTGCAAGCCGATCACCCCTTTTATTTAATTTTAGGGGGATTTTTAATGCTAATAGGGCGTTATGGGGTAGCTATCCCCATTTTAGCATTAAGTGGATCGTTGCTTGCCAAGCAAAAACTTCCTGCGGGCATCGGCACGTTAGCGACGCATACGCCGTTATTTATGATTTTGCTTTTGGCTGTTATGCTAATTTTAGGTGCGCTGGCTTTTTTGCCGGTACTGGCTTTAGGGCCTATCGTCGAACATTTGTTGCAATGAGGGATGTATGGCTCTTAGAAAAAAGACCCCTTGGGTTTGGAGTGGCGCCATTGTTTTTTCGGCCATGTGGGAAGCAGGGATCAAATTAACTCCCCGTTATCAATTACGCAATCCTGTTATGGTTACGGTCTATATAGGCGCTTTGCTTAATTTGTTGTTATTTTTTCAAGCAGTGGCCGGCAAAGGTGAAGCAGACCCTTCTTATATTTTTTGCATTGATTTGGCTTTGTGGTTCACCGTATATTTTGCCAATTTCGCGGAATGCATGGCGGAAGGGCGCGGCAAAGCTCAAGCACAATCATTGCGGAATGCGCGCCGAGATTTGCTGGCTAAAAAATTGCATTCTGCTGCTTTACAGAGTCAATCGAGCCTTATCCCTGCTACTCAGCTGAAAGTGGGAGATATTGTTTTGGTCGAGGCGGGCGATTTTATTCCTGGCGATGGTGAAGTCATTGAAGGGATTGCGACAGTAAATGAAGCTGCCATTACTGGTGAGAGCGCACCCGTTATTCGGGAAAGTGGTGGGGATAAAAGTTCCGTCTCGGGTGGTACACAAATTATTTCTGATTGGCTTATTATTCGGATTACCGCGAATTCTGGCGAAACCTTTCTGGATAAAATGATTGCTTTGGTGGAAGGCGCAAAACGCCAAAAAACACCTAATGAATTGGTTTTAACCATATTATTAGCGACACTTACGATTGTTTTTTTAGTGGTTTGCACCACATTGCCTGTATTTTCTGAGTACTCGATTCTGACATCCCACACGGGGTCAGTGATTACCCTGACCGCGGTCATTGCTTTGTTTGTCTGCTTAGCACCGACGACGATTGGTGGTTTATTATCTGCTATTGGAATCGCAGGCATGGACAGGATGATTCAAGTCAACGTGATTGCCATGTCGGGGCATGCTGTGGAAGCAGCTGGTGATGTGGATGTATTGCTTTTGGATAAAACGGGCACCATTACTTTAGGCGACCGTGAAGCCATTGAATTCATACCTGCCGAAGGTGTTGACGTAAAAGAACTGGTTGCAGCCGCACAATTGGCTTCCTTGGCGGATGAAACACCTGAAGGACGTAGTATTGTGGTTTTAGCTAAAAAAAAATATTGCATCAGCGGTCATAGTTTAAAAAATATTAAGGCAACCTTTATCCCTTTTACCGCAGAAACGCGTATGAGTGGGGCGAATATTGAGGGTCGACAAATTCGTAAGGGAGCGGCTTCGGCGATTCAACGTTATATTGAAGGGCAAGGCGCCATTTTTCCAGACGATGTCAAAGAGTCCGTGACGGCCATTTCTAAACAAGGTGGTACCGCATTAGTGGTCACAGAAGGACAAGCAGTTTTGGGTGTTGTGCATTTGAAAGATATTGTCAAAGGTGGGATTCGTGAGCGGTTCGCTGAATTACGCCGCATGGGGATAAAAACCATTATGGTGACAGGGGACAACCCTTTGACAGCAGCTGCTATTGCAGCAGAAGCAGGTGTTGATGATTTTTATGCGGAAGCACATCCGGAAGATAAATTAAAACTGATTCGCTCTTTGCAAGCACAAGGTTTGATGGTGGCTATGGCAGGAGATGGTACGAATGATGCGCCGGCCTTGGCACAAGCTGATGTGGCGGTGGCGATGAACTCTGGGACCCAAGCGGCTAAAGAGGCGGGCAATTTAATCGATTTGGATTCCAACCCAACGAAATTGATTGAAGTGGTCAATATTGGCAAACAATTGCTGATGACCCGTGGGGCGCTGACCACATTTAGCATTGCCAATGATATTGCAAAATATTTTGCGATTCTTCCTGCTGCGTTTGCAAGCACATATCCTATTTTGAATGGTTTGAATATTATGCATTTGCGTTCACCTCAGTCAGCAATTTTATCGGCAGTGATATTTAATGCGCTGACCATTGTCTTGCTGATTCCTTTGGCGTTGCGTGGTATTTCTTATCATGCTGCGAGTGCACAGGCTTTGCTGAGTAGGCATATGTTGATATATGGACTGGGGGGCTTGATCGTCCCTTTTATTGGTATCAAAGGAATCGATTTGCTCATGGGGTGCTTATAACATGTTGACGACCACTTGGCGTTTGTTTTTGTTATTGACTATTATAACGGGTTATGTGTATCCCCTTGTGATCACGGGCCTTGCACAAGGGGTTTTTCCTTGGAAAGCCAATGGCAGTATCCTCTTGGAGCAGGGACAGGCGGTGGGCTCAAAATGGATTGGTCAAAATTTTACAAGTGATGATTATTTTTGGGGACGTCCTTCTGCTACAAGCAATGGTGTGTACAACGGGTTGGGCTCAGGGGGATCAAATCTCGGTCCTTCCAATCCAGCATTGCTGGATGCTATGAATGCTAGGATCGCTGAACATCATTGGATTCAGAAGCCGATTCCGGTTGATTTGGTCACCGCATCAGGCAGTGGTTTAGATCCAGACATTAGTCCTGAGGCAGCGTATTATCAAATGGAACGAGTTGCCACAGCAAGACAGTTATCGGTAGCACAAGTCCAAGCTCTGATTTTAGCGCATACCAGAGGTCGTACTTTACACCTTTTGGGTGAGCCGAGAGTGAATGTTTTGCAATTAAATCTGGCATTGGATGCATTGAGAGGGGGTTCAAATGCCACAAACTCGGTCTGATCCAGAGCGTTTATTAAAACAAATTCAGCAAGAGGAAGAAGATGGCAAAAAAGGTAAATTAAAAATTTATCTAGGCGCCGCCCCGGGTGTGGGTAAAACCTATAAAATGCTCCATGATGCCTACCAAAGTCGGATGAAAAATTTAGATGTGGTGGTTGGCATTGCTGAATCTCATAATCGCCAAGAAATTGATAAAATGCTAAGCAACTTTGAGATATTACCGCCACAAAGTATGATGCATCGCGATAAAATCTATACGGAATTTGATTTGGATGCGGCGTTAAAACGAGCACCAGGTTTGATTTTGGTCGATGAAATGGCGCATACCAATGTAGCTGGTTTAAGGCATGATAAACGTTGGCAAGATATTAAAGAATTATTAGATCGGGGTATTGATGTTTATACCACCTTGAATGTCCAACATATTGAAAGTTTAAAAGATGATGTGGCTCAGATTATTCAAGCACCTGTCAAGGAAACCGTGCCTGATTTCATGTTGGAATGTGCTCATGCTATTGAATTGGTCGATCTGCCTGCAGATGATTTGTTAAAGCGTTTGCAAGAAGGAAAAATTTACATCCCAGAACAAGCAAGTTTGGCGGCCACTCATTTTTTTCGGAAGGGGAATTTGATTGCTTTGCGCGAATTGGCTTTACGTGTCACGGCAAATTGTGTTGATACCGATGTGCTGTCCTATCGTAAGGCCTCCGGGATCCATGCTATTTGGCCCACTGCAGACAAAATTTTGGTTTGTGTGGGCTCGAGTAGTCAATCTTTAAAATTAATTCGAATTGCTAAACAATTAGCAAGTAGCTTACAAGCGGAATGGATGGCGGTGTATATCGACACTCCGAATGTTTTTCTGTCTAAAAATAAACGAAATCGCGCTATAGAAAATTTGCGTTTGGCTGAGCAATTGGGAGCAGTCACCCATGTGTTATTGGGGCGAGATGTTGTGAAAGAGCTTTTACAGTTCGCAAGGAGCTCTAACGTGACTCAAATTATGCTCTCGAAAGATCGTACGCAGTCTTGGCGTTATTTATTTCGGCGGCGCTTAGCGGATGAATTGATTGCTCAGAGCGGTGAAATTAATGTTTATATTGTAGGTAATAAAAAAGAGCTTAAACCCAATAAATTATTTGAAGAGTATCCTAATATTGCTTGGCATTATTATGGACTCAGCATTTTGGCGGTAGGATTGGTAACGGGTTGTAGTTTTTTATTGACCTCTTTTCTTGCTCCAGATGTGATTGCGCTGTGTTATCTTTTGGTTGTGATGTTGATTGCAGTGTTAGGACGAGCAGGTCCCGCGATTGTAACGTCTTTTTTAAGTGTATTGGCATTTGATTACTTTTTTGTAACCCCCCTTTATCATTTGAAAGTGGTCACCTTTCATTCTCTTGTGACTATGAGCGTGATGTTTTTGGTTTCCTTGAGCATGAGTTTTTGGATGGTATTAAAATATCGGGAAGCTAAGATTGCACGAGAAATTCAGCAACAAACTCGAGCATCGTATGATTTCAGTCAAAAATTGCTCCAAACACGCGGGATGCAGGAAATATTATCGTTGGGCGCGGAGTATATTGCACAATCTTTGTATGCCACGGTTTTAATTCTTATTCCCAAAGAGGGACATTTAGATGTTCAAGCCTCTTGTCCGATTTCTTTGCAGCATAATGAAAAAGACCAAGCTGTTGCTCAGTGGGTTTATGATATGGCTCAGCCAGCAGGCTTAGGTACGGATACATTAAGCTCATCTGAAGCTTTATATATCCCTTTGCACACCTCATCGCAACCGGCTATCGGCGTTTTAAAAATACAGCCTCAAGAAAAGGGATTGTTTAGCCCCGATCAATTACGCACTCTGGAAGCATTTGTCAATCAATTAGCTTTGGCGCTAGAGGTCGATCATCTCCAGGAAAAACTCAGAAAGAAACAATTAAAACAAGAAATTGATTCCGCCAAAAATGCGTTATTGAAGACTATTTCTACACAGTTGAATTATCCATTGAAATTTATTTTAGACGTCTTAGGACCTAGTGTTGCACAAAAATCTTCGGCCAATCCTACGCAGGATGTGAATGAAGAACTGAATAAAATTTCTTTGATTAATAACAACATTCTACAGATTATTGAATTTGAAGCACATCGCATCAAGTTAGAAAAGAAAGAAGTGGATTTGAACGCACTGCTGCAACAGATTTTAAAGCAATTGCGTAATGACAAACATAAACGTTCTATTCAGGTTCATAGCCCATCACCTTTGCCTAAGCTCAATGTGGATCCGATGCGTATCCAAGAGGTATTATTAAATTTATTAGACAATTCCATGAAGTATTCTCCTCCTAGTTCTGTAATTGATATTTACCTGCAAACGCAAAAAACACATATTTTGGTGAGCGTTGAGAATACGGGAGCAGCTATCAAAAATGAGGACTTATCTAGAATATTCAATCCATTTTATCGCAGCCCTATGTCTGATCATCAAGATAGCTTAGGGTTGGGCTTAACCTACTGTCAAATCAACATTGAAGCACATGGCGGCCAAATTTGGGCTGAAAATTTACAGGGAAAAGGAGGGGTTGCTTTTCGATTTACATTGCCTTTGTAAGTGGGGCGTAAAGTGTCATCCCAGGGAAGGAGGCGTGTGAACTAATATTCCTTAGTACACGGGGATGACAGTGCTTGTTGAATAATCTTTTTACGTTGAACACACAGCAGTAAGCGGTTCATCACTCATATTACTAATGGTAACTTGAGCGCCGGGTTCTGCAGTTACTTCGACAGTTTTGTCAGTGTATACGGTTAAAGACGTGGCTTGACCCACAGCAAGATGTTTCCCGTTGACTTGCCCGCCATTCTTATTTCCTTTTATTTTTATAGTTTTTTTACTGGATCCGGCGTGAATTTGACAGGTGGCATGAATCGTCCATAGTGTGGTGTTGTTAAGTACTTTATCTTGCTTTGGCTTTAGGTCCAAATTCATAGCCTGTACAGTCTGGTTTGCGCAAAAGAGAGCAGCTGCTAAAAACATTGCATTTAGGGGTGATAACACCGCATTTCCTTATGGTATTAAAATCATGGTAATATTATACTCGTTTTTGGCTAAAAAATCAACCATTTATTTCAAAATAAAGACAGTTTTGCGTCATCTTGAATACGGCATTGGAGCTACTTACGAGCATCATTGCAAGGTTCAGGGTCGCTGGATTGCTTTACTTCGTTTGTAAAGACGGTGTAGGGAGTTGCTAGTCGCTCTAAGTTCAGGATGATGTGGTTATTCAAAAAAGCAAAGTTAATTCACGTCATATTTGCGAAGCTGGGAATATGATACTAAGCTAAATTTTATAGGATATATAAATATATGAGAGGGAAAGATGCGGAAATCGTTGGTTTTGAGCCTAATGATGGCGGCTACCGCTGTAAATGCTAAGGATAATGTCAGATTACAGCAAGATTCGTTACATTTGGATTGGCTCGATACTAGTGTTTCTCCCCAGCAGGATTTTAATCAATATGCGAATGGAGGCTGGAAGGCTAAGAATCCCATTCCTAATGAGTACGCCAGTTGGGGGTCTTTTTCTGTACTGCAAGAAAAAAACCTGAAAGCTATTCGCGCTATGTTGCAAGAGTTGGCACAGAATCAGCAGCTTAAGGCTGGGAGTGTAGAGCAGAAAATAGCCGATTTTTATTTTAGCGGTATGAATGTAGCGAGTATTGATAAACAGGGCATTGAACCGTTGAAAGCAGAGTTTGAGGGGATTGCAGCCATTGATTCATTTTCCGCATTGGAAGCAGAGATAGCCCATATGCATCAATATGGGATTGATGCCGTATTTGGATACGGCAGTATGCAAGATTTTAAAGACAGTACCAAAATGATAGGTGCTTTTACTCAGAGCGGTCTAAGCCTACCGGATCGTGATTATTATTTAAAAACAGAGAAAAAGTTTAAGAAAATTCGTAATGCTTTTCTCCATCATATGCGCGCGATGTTTCAATTAATGGGTGATACGCCTGCACAAGCCGCACAAGAAGCGGATATCGTGATGCGGATAGAAACAGAATTGGCCAACGGATCGATGACCCAAATTGCGCAAAGAGATCCGCATGCTGTATATCATATGATTACGCCACATGAATTGGAAAAAATGAGTCCTCATTTTGATTGGGCCCAGTACCTCAAGGTAAATGGTCAAGACTCTCAAGCAAGCATTAATCTTGGGATGCCTGATTTTGTACGCACCTTTGATCAAATGTTAACGACTGTGTCGCTTGCAGATTGGAAGGTATATTTACGTTGGCATTGGGTAGATGCTATGGCGCCTTATCTGTCACATCCTTTTATGGAACAAAATTTTAAAATGGCAAAAGTCTTATCCGGTGTTCAATCTTTACCGCCTCGCTGGAAACAAGTGGTAGGTACTGAATCCAGTGTTTTAGGGTTTGCTGTGGGTGAAGTCTATGTTAAGCAGCATTTTTCTGCATCTGCGCGTCAACAAGTCATCGATATGATTGCGCAAATCCGTAAGGTCTTGCGTCGCGATTTGGCAAGTTTACAATGGATGACGGAAAAAACACGCCAGGCGGCGATCAAGAAGTTAGATATGATTGAAGAACGGGTCGGCTATCCAGATATATGGTGGGATTATTCTGCCTTAGAGATTGATCGTGGACCTTATGTTTGGAACGTATTGCGTGCAAGTTCTTTTTTAGTCAAACGTGATTTGAATAAAATCGGAAAGCCCGTTGATCGAACTGAATGGGCTATGGCTCCGCAAGTTGTGAATGCCTATTATGATTCTTCAATGAATAATATTAACATTCCCATGGGGATCTTGCAGCCACCGTATTTTGATCCAAATGCACCCTTGGCAGTTAATTATGGTGGGATAGGTGTTGTGATCGGACATGAAATCACCCACGGATTTGATGATCAGGGCGCTAAATTTGACGGACAGGGTAATTTACATAATTGGTGGACACCTACGGATCTAGAAAAATTCAAATCCGCTACCCAGTGTATTATTAACCAATATTCTCAGTATAAAATTGATGACGATATTGCAGTGCAAGGACCGTTAGTGGTAGGAGAAGCCACTGCAGATTTAGGCGGATTGATTTTAGCTTATCGTGCATTTCATACTGCAGAAGGGTATCAGACCCAACCTACTATTCAGGGGTTTACACCAGATCAACAGTTCTTTTTGAGTTTTGCGCATATTTGGGCGAATAATGTTCGTCCGGAACGAGCGCATACTCTCAGTTACGTTGATCCCCATCCTCCGGCTATGTATCGGGTTAATGGGACATTGGCAAATAGTCCTGAATTCAAAAACGTTTTTAACGTCCCAGAGCAAAGCATTATGACGAATACAGCGCCTTGTGTCATTTGGTAGAATATCATGCTATAAAATAACAAGGTATCCTCCAAGCACATCATCCTGAAGGCAGTTAAAGTTGATGAGCTTGGAGGGCGTAATATGTTGAAAGACCAAATGGTGATGGGTTGAAGTTTTTTAGGTTTTGTGATCTGGTTAGGAATGGCGTACGCAGTGAGTGGCTATGCTGGTACAACGTATATTCAGCATATTATTAAGAATGAAACCCCTTTTGAATTCTATTATATCGTTACTCCAACGACAGAGGTTCCCTCGGCTTTTTCATGTCATTGTGCGGGTATGATTGCTCCTGGAGAACAGCAAGTTTGTGATTGTTATAGTCAATTGGAAGTAGGAGAACGTCGTTATCGTATGGAATATATGAAAAATACGTCCCCAACCTATCGACTGAGTGCAACGCATAGATGCTTATAATAGAAAAGCTGTGCAATATTTGGTTTTTTGTTTGAATTCTGCTTTCATCAACATCACTGTCAATGGGCCTGTCATTTTAAATGCTAACTTATCCCTTGACAACCAGGGCGGGTCCATACATGACGTGCTGGGGAGATACAAATTATTAGTGATATGCCAATTGAATCATTTAAACTAATCAATTGTTAGCATCAGACCTTAGTCAACTCTAAAAGCCTCCACCAATAAGGCATGAAGGTCTTTGGGGTCAGCTTGTCCGTGCGTTAGCTTCATGGCTTGACCCATCAAAAAGGTAAGTATTTTTTGGTCTCCTGCTTGGTATTGCGCGATTTGCTTGGGGAACTCTGCAAATAACTGGGTTTTGAGCGCCTTAAAATCGATGGGTTGGGCTTGATAACCACTGTGAGTAATCAAGGTCTCTACAGTTTGGTTGGTTTTAAACAATTGTAATAAAATATCCTTGCCCACTTTATCCGAGATACTCCGATTTTCTATATGAGTCAATAAACTTCCAAATTGTTCTGGGGTAATTGTTAACGTAGCAAAGGATTGGTTAGCATCTTTAAGTGCCGCGGTCAAAGGTCCCTTTAACCAATTGAGTAGTAGTTTACTGGGAGCTTGCGTATATTGTTTGCAGGCATCATAGTAACGAATCAACGCAGGTGAGGATAACAAATAGTCTAAATCTTCTGAATGGGTAATCTCATCTTGGTTTTGTAATCGTTCCCGGATTTGAAGAGGTAATTCAGGCATTTGGGCCTTTAAATGTTGCAAAACATGTTCTTCGATAAAAATCGGCAATAAATCTGGATCTGGAAAATAGCGATAATCGTTCACATTTTCTTTGTCACGCATAGCTGCGGTAGTATTGGTCGCTTCATGAAACAAACGGGTTTCTTGAATTACCGGTTGATTGGCTTCCAATAAGCTTGCTTGGCGTTTTTGCTCGAACCCAATGGCTTTTTCAATAAAGCGATAAGAATTTAGATTTTTTAATTCGACTCGTGTACCCAAAGTTTCTGAGCCAGGTCGCTTGAGTGACAAATTAACATCGCAGCGAAACGAACCTTCTTGCATATTGCCATCGCATATATTTAAAAACCGTAATAACTGATTTAACGTTTTTAAATAAGTGACGACATCTGCTGCAGAACGTAAGCAAGGCGCTGTCACTATTTCTAAGAGCGGGATACCGGCTCGATTTAAATCAACACTGGTTTCGTACTGAGTGTGTAATAGTTTACCCGCATCTTCTTCCAAATGTGCATGCGTGATTTCAACGCGTAAGGGGTTGTTCTCTTGGTCCAAAATAGTGATATGGCCATCATGAATCAGTGGACGTCGAAATTGACTGATTTGATAGCCTTTGGGCAAATCAGGATAAACGTAGTTTTTACGTTCGAAATAAGACAATTGATTAATCTGCGCTTGGATTGCAATAGCAAATTGCAACGCCATATGCAAAGCAGCTTCATTAAATACTGGGAGGGTTCCGGGAAACCCTGCATCAATGATATTGGCTTGTGAGTTGGGGCTCGCTCCAAATAGGCTAGGGGCATTGGAGAATAGTTTGGTTTTGGTATTCAGCTGAGCATGCACTTCGAGGCCAATCACGGTATCCCAAATCATGATTTTGCTCCTGGTTGGGCAGATGAATACCCTGCAGGAATCTTGCTGTGCCAATCCGTAATGCTTTGATATGCGTGTGCAATTTGTAACAGGGTGGCTTCTCCCAAATGCGAGCCCATTAATTGCATCCCAATGGGTAATTCCTTTTGAAAACCAATCGGGACAGAGATGGCAGGTAAGCCGGCTAAATTAGCGGCAACCGTGAAAATGTCAGATAATTGACAAATCAATGGGTTAGCAGCAGCTGCACCAATGGGGAAAGCTAGTGATGGGGTGGTGGGGCCAAGTAGTACATCTACATAAGATAAAATTTCTTGCAATTCTAAACTAATCAAATGTCGGACTTTTTGCGCTTGGAGATAATGGGTATTGAATCGTTCAGAAGAAAGAATATAAGTCCCAGTTAAGATTCGTCGTTTGACTTCCGGTCCAAAACCCTCAGTTCGAGAGTGGGTGATCCAGTCACGGAGGCTAGCGCCCTGTGTGGTGCTACAATGACCGTATCGGATGCCATCGTAACGAGTCAAATTGGAAGATGCCTCGGCACAAGCTAATGCATAATAGCAAGAGATCCAGTGGGCATAATGCTCTAAATTGACTTTTACAAAGACTACGCCTGCGTCTTTGAGCACGCTAATCGCATCCCATACTGCATTCTGAATAGGTTCATCCACTTCTGGATGGAAAAAGCACTCGGGCAAGCCAATTCTTAAAGAACGAATGGGATTATTTAAAGTCTCCATATAGTTGGGTATTTTGCAAGCAAGTGAGGTGGCGTCCAACTCATCAAATCCCGCAATGGTGGGCAAAATGAAGGCAATATCTTCTGCAGAAGGTGCTATTAAGCCAATTTGATCAAAACTAGAAGCATATGCAACCAAACCATATCGAGATATCAACCCATAAGTGGGTTTTAGGCCAGTAACGCCACATAGTGAAGCAGGTTGGCGAATAGAGCCGCCGGTGTCTGAGCCGGTCGTGAAAGGCGCTAGGCGTGCTGCAACTGCGGCTGCAGAACCCCCGGAGGAGCCACCTGGCACTGAATCAAGTTGCCATGGATTGGAAACAGGACCGAAAAAACTGGTTTCATTGGAAGAACCCATCGCAAATTCGTCGAGATTGGTTTTACCCAACATTACACAACCTTCGGCAGCCAATCGTTGGACGACAGTCGCATCGTAGGGGGCAGTAAAATTGGCCAACATTTTAGATCCACATGTGGTTCGTGATACGCGCGTGCAAATATTGTCTTTGTGCGCTAATGGGATACCTGTTAATGGCGTAGCCAAACCCCGTTGAATACGCTGATCAGCCTGTTTGGCTGAGAGCATGGCTTGTTCTTCATCTATACTGATGAATGCATTAAGTGATGTTGCTGCCCGTATGCGTTGTAAATAGTGAGTGCACAATTCTACACTAGAAATTTTTTTACTATGAAGGGCTTTGCTTAATGCACTTAAACTAAGATGATGTGGCATATCACGAGCCTTTGATGATGAGTGGCACCGTATACATATTATCAACAAATGCTGACGCACTGTGTGCAAGATCGTCGATATTAGGGAAAATAACCGTATTGTCAGGGCGTAAATATTGTGTGACTGAAGTAGGGTGATGCATGGGAGAAACATGAGTAGTATCGATCGTTTGTAAATGCTCGATGTTTTCAATGGTTGCTTGGCATTTATCAATTTGATTAGCCACATCATCTAAGTCCAAATAGGCTAAACGTGCTATGTGTTCGAATTGTTGAGTTGTAATAGTCATGGTGGAATTGTAAATACTCCCTAATTTATAGCATAATGATTTTCCATCCTCATTTTATGATAATAACGTATGAAAAATAATAAAACAAATCTTAATGCGATGGATCGCAGAATTTATAAATACTGGCAAGCGCTATACCTCTCATTCTTTTCCAGTCGCTTGTATATCGATGTGGGTAAACGGTGGCGGGGATTTGGTTTGATCTACTTTTTGTTGGTGGTTGCGCTTGCAGCCATACCTTTGAGTATCAAATCCATTCAGAAGTTCAATGCCTATTACAATGAGCAACTCATAGAGCCCATCAAAAAAATTCCAAGTTTTGCAATTCAAGACGGTAGATTAAATTTCGCAAAATTTATGCCTTATTTGATTAAAAACAATAAGGATAACGTGGTGGTTATTATCGATGAAAAACTCAATTTAACCGAAGTGAGTCATGCTTATCCGCAATGGATGGTATTTATTACTACGGATCGCATGTATATTCGCTTGCCGCATTTATCGTTTATTTCAGAAGAGATGACTCCAATCCTTGCTAATACTGATTCTAAAGGAGTGGAAATGGAATCTTTTGCCGATATTCAAAATGATTATTTCAGTGGGAATATGTGGGTGGAGCACACGAATTTGGCCAGCATAAAGCGCTATATGATGTTGTCTATTTATCCTTGTATTACCATGTTGTTATTTACTTTTTTTGGGTCATTTTTGGGGTTGTTGGCGATATTTGGCAAAGCCTTTTCTTACATTTTTTTCAAATTTAGAATCGGCTATAAACAAACTTACCGACTAATGCTCGTCTCGTCTGGCTGCGGGATTAGTTTGTTTGTTATTAGTTTAAGTTTTGGACGATTACCCGGGCTAGGTTTTTATTTAATGGTGCTAATAATCCTATATTTTTTCTATGCTGTCTTAAGTTTGAAGCGCGAAAGTAAGAGTATGGTTTTGGCTTGAAGATTAGGGCTTCATGGTTGCTTTAGCATGGCTAATATTCTGATTTGAAATTTTATCCATGCTTCTGAAAAACAAGTCATTGTACTGAAGAAAAAAAGAAGTCCGTTTATTTTACGCGTATAATTTTCTACTATGATAGGTCTTGCGTTGCTAGCAATCGTTGCAAAAAGATTTTTTTGCGTTGTGCTAATCAATACATGCGTTCCTACTTCTCCTAAATTATGCGCGTCACTGCCGGCAGTAATTAACTGTATATCATTCGGGTAATTTGCAATGGGCACTTTTCTAGTGTTTAGAATCTGTTGAATCTTCTGAGCAAAAATTTGGCGTAACACAGGTTTGTCTAGTAAATACAGTAATTGATTAAACGCTGTATTAGTGACTTCTAACGATTTTATTCTATTAACATATTTTGCATAATCAAGGGAGGTTGTTTTTTTTATGATGGAAGTATTTCCCAAAGTATGTGGGTGCGTTATAAACGCTTTTAATTGATGCTCCGATACAAAATCTAATGTTTGAGACATGGTGAGATAATACGGTTTAAGCTGAGCATAATGATAAATTTTTTGAGTTTTGGAAAAAATAATAATATCGATTCCTTCACTAGTTAGGAACTCCATACCAGGAAAAATGTGACATCCTTTGACAGGGTGGACGTGGTGGTCAATAATGGTTGAGGCGTTGGCATATGCGCATTCTGCGGAAGTAAAATCAACTACAATCTGTGCTTGGGTATTCTTTATTGCGGCATTTAAATTATCCTGCCGTCCCAACGCGCCAACCAGTACAAAATCTGGGAGTGTTTGGATAGCTTGACAGGCTAAGCTACCCATTTTTCCTAGTGCACCATTCACAATGAATGACAGAAATCATAGCTTCCCTTAGTTGGACGGTTTATCAGCTCAATCTGCCAGTTCTTTTTCTAGTTCCGGTTGCTTGTCTGACATCGAAAAATTCAATTCTAAAATAGCGCTATCGCCCAAACGCTCCAAATTGACGCTGACTTTTTCGCGGTCGATGGGGATGTATTTGGCTATGACATTTAAGATTTCTTCTTGCATTTGAGGCAAGTCAGTCAGTTTAGGCAAACAATCTGGGGTATTGCGTTCAGATCGTTCATGCGAAATAATGATTTGCAAGCGTTCTTTGGCAACTGAGGCAGTAGAGGTCTTTTTTTTGCGAAGGTATTTGAAAATACTCATGCTTTTGCGTCCTCCCGATGTTTGCCAAATAAACGCTGAAAAATGCTTTTGCGTTCAACCTGGATAAAACGCATGGGACGTTCTTCTCCCAGAAAACGGGCAATGGCATCTTGATAAGCAACGCCTGCGTCACTTTCTTCATCTAAAATCACCGGTGTCCCCGTGTTAGAAGCTTTTAGGACTGCTTTGGATTCAGGAATGATGCCAATCAAGGGAATAGCCAAAATGTCTTGTACGTCTTGCACCGACAGCATATCACCGCGTTCTACGCGTTCAGGATTGTAGCGGGTTAAAAGCAGATGCTCTTTGATGGGCTCTTTGCCTTCTAAAGCACGTTTGGTTTTGCTCGCTAAAATCCCGAGGATACGATCTGAATCTCGCACTGAGGATACTTCGGGATTGGTTACGATCACTGCATGATCCGCAAAATGCATCGCCAATAAAGCGCCAGATTCAATTCCAGCAGGTGAATCGCAGATAATGTATTCAAAGCTTTTCGAAAGCTCTTCCAATATTTTGCCAACGCCTTCGATTGTTAAAGCATCTTTGTCACGTGTTTGAGAGGCTGGTAAAATATATAATTTTGGAATGCGTTTGTCTTTGATTAGGGTCTGGCGGAGCGTAGCTTCGCCGTTGATAACATTGATGAAATCATATACAACTCGACGTTCGCATCCCATAATGAGGTCAAGGTTGCGTAAACCGATATCAAAATCAATAACAACTGTTTTATGACCTCGCATGGCTAAGCCAGTCGACAATGCCGCGGAAGAGGTCGTTTTGCCAACACCTCCCTTGCCTGAGGTAATTACGATAATGTTTGCCAAGCGAACTCCTTTGATTCTTAATTCATTAAGTGAAAATGCAACGGCTCTTTTCCAGTGCGATTCCAGTGCGATGTTTCTCGTCTTGTCCGTGGGACGTTGAGATCATTGCGATGGCAGAGCGGTTTCGTAAAATTGTTTATTTAGTTTACACGTTATTTGCCAGGTAATTCAATAGATATTTTTTAAGTTTTGCGATAAAATACGCCATCTTAATTTGATCAATAGGTTCATGAATGTCATTGTCAATTTTGCAACAAGCACTGACTTTTGATGATGTTTTATTGATGCCAGCGCATTCCACCGTACTGCCGCGCGAAGTGTCGCTGCAGACTTCTTTAACTCGGGATATTCGCTTAAATATGCCATTGCTCTCTGCCGCAATGGATACGGTGACGGAAGCACGGTTGGCCATTGCTATGGCCCAAGAGGGCGGGATTGGGATTATTCACAAAAATATGACGATATCGGCTCAAGCTGAAGCGGTAAGACGCGTTAAAAAGTTTGAAAGTGGTATGGTGAAGGATCCGATATCGGTTAGCCCAGAAATTACCGTTGCTCAATTGTTAAAAATTATGGCTAAACACAGTATTTCAGGCGTTCCAGTGGTAGATGGGGAGTGTCTTATCGGGATTGTGACCAGTCGGGATATTCGTTTCGAATCGAATTTAGAGCAACCAGTGTCTGCGGTGATGACCCCTAAAGAACGTCTTGTGACGGTTCGCGAAGGTGAAAGTCGAGAGGAGACTCGCCGTTTGTTGCATAAACACCGCCTGGAAAAACTATTGGTGGTCAACGATGATTTTTATCTACGTGGTTTGATAACTGTAAAAGATATTCAAAAAGCTCAAGAAAATCCTTATGCATGTAAAGATCAATCAGGACAATTACGTGTCGGTGCTGCAGTAGGGGTGGGAGAAGGAACGGATGAACGCATTGCGGCCTTGGTTGAAGCGTGTGTGGATGTTCTGGTCGTGGACACTGCTCATGGTCACTCACAAGGCGTTTTAGATCGGGTTAAATGGATCAAACAGCATTATCCGCATATCCAAGTGATTGGGGGTAATATTGCGACAGGCCAAGCCGCTATCGATTTAATCAAGGCAGGTGTGGATGCGGTCAAGGTGGGGATTGGGCCTGGCTCAATTTGTACTACGCGCGTCGTGACCGGAGTGGGTGTTCCACAGATTTCTGCCATTGCCAATGTTGCAGCCGCGGTGAAAGGCGCTGTGCCTATTATTGCTGATGGTGGGATTCGTTTTTCAGGTGATGTGTGTAAGGCTTTGGCTGCAGGGGCGGATACCGTCATGTTAGGTTCAATATTTGCTGGAACGGAAGAATCTCCCGGCGAAATAGAGTTATTTCAAGGACGCACCTACAAAGGATATCGCGGTATGGGTTCGATTGGGGCAATGTCTCAGGCTCAAGGTTCTAGTGACCGTTATTTCCAAGACTCAAAGCTTAGTGCAGAGAAATTAGTACCTGAAGGTGTGGAAGGTCGAGTTCCTTATAAAGGTCCAATTCATCCTATTATTTACCAGATTTTAGGAGGATTACGGTCGTGCATGGGATATCTAGGCGCCAGTACCATAGAAAACTTACATCAACGCGCTCAATTTGTTCAAGTTACCCATGCCGGCATTCGAGAGTCACATGTCCACGATGTGCATGTCACCAAGCAAGCGCCTAATTATCAAGTCAACGAGGATGGAGGGTTTTAGGAACGCACGTTCCTTACGATGAATTATGGTTAAAGAAAATCCCATCTTAATTTTAGATTTTGGCTCACAATACACGCAACTGATTGCCCGTAGGCTTCGTGAAATGGGCGTATATTGTGAAATCCATCCTTATCATGTGAATGATACAGTATTTCAGCAATTGCTTCCTTGCGGGATTATTCTTTCTGGCGGGCCTGCGAGTGTGGCGCTAAATAGTAATACACGCGCTCCAGACTGGGTATTCGATTCGGGAGTACCGATACTAGGTATATGCTATGGCATGCAAACCATGGCGGCTCAATTGGGTGGGGAGGTCCAATCCTCCACCACGCGTGAATTTGGCTATGCAGAGTTGTCATTACTCCAGAAGCCTGGGTTGTTTGCTGATGTAGAGGTCCTGAAACCCACCGAACCATCGCTTGATGTTTGGATGAGTCATGGTGACAAAGTGACTCAGGTTCCACCCAATTTTACGGTGATAGCGACCACTGCCAATACGCCCATTGCTGCGATGGCTGACGAACAAAAACATTGGTATGGGCTACAATTTCATCCTGAAGTGACACACACACCCCAAGGCAATGCTATTTTACAGCGATTTGCCGTCACTATTTGTGGTGCACAAACCCATTGGACAACTGAATATATTATTGATGAAATGATTCAGACCGTCCGAGAGCAAGTCGGGCAAGACAAAGTATTATTGGGATTATCAGGTGGCGTGGATTCATCTGTGGTTGCCGCGTTATTGCATCGCGCTATTGGCGAACAGCTTATTTGTGTGTTTGTGGATACGGGATTGTTGCGCCACAATGAAATGCAGCAAGTTAAAACTATGTTTGCCGATCATATGGGCATCCATATTGTGTGGGTGGATGCGGCTCAAGAATTTTACGCAGCATTAGCTCATCAAGATTGCCCAGAAACAAAGCGTAAGATTATTGGTAAATTGTTTATTGATATTTTTGAGCGAGAGGCCAAAAAAGTCTCTTCTGTGGCTTGGCTTGCACAAGGGACGATTTATTCGGACGTAATTGAGTCTGCTTTGTCGCAGCAAGCGGGTATTTCTGAAGTGATCAAATCGCATCATAATGTAGGTGGGTTACCAGAAACCATGCATTTAAAACTAGTTGAGCCACTCCGATTTTTGTTTAAGGATGAAGTGCGTAAATTAGGATTAAAATTAGGCTTGCCGGCTGCGATGATTCAGCGTCATCCTTTTCCTGGACCTGGCCTAGGAGTCAGGATATTGGGCGAAGTCAAACAAGAGTACGCAGATATTCTACGACAGGCGGATGCGATTTTTATTGATGAATTACGTGCAGCCAATTTATACCAACGCGTGAGTCAGGCTTTTGCGGTATTTCTTCCCGTCAAAAGTGTGGGAGTGATGGGAGATGGTCGACAGTATGGCTATGTGATTGCTTTGCGTGCAGTTGAAACGATTGATTTTATGACAGCACATTGGTCAGAATTACCCTGGGATTTTTTAGCGCGAGTATCGAATCGTATTATCAACGAAGTCCATGGTGTGTCGCGCGTCACTTATGATATTTCAGGGAAACCACCAGCCACCATCGAATGGGAATGAGCCAATCTATTTCAGAACAATTTGCATTGTATCTCGCTGACCGCAAAGAGAAAGGGTTGTATCGGTCACGCATTGTGTCAGAGCTCACAGAAAAAAATTTGGATTTTTCTTGCAATGATTACCTGTCTTTAGCCAACGATTCCCGGGTCCGGGCAGCGTATTGTGAGGGATTTGCGCGTTATCCTGTAGGCAGTGGGGGCTCCATGGTGCTCTGTGGCTACCATGCACCTCATCGCTCACTAGAACGAGCATTTTCTCAAGCACTGGAAGTAGATGACTGTTTGTTATTTTCTTCGGGTTATGTGGCCAATTTATCTGTTACAAGTCTTTTGGTTCAATTTGGACTGCATGTGGTGATGGATAAATCTGTCCATGCTTCTATCTATGATGGTTTGGGGTTGGCTCAGGCTAGTTATACGCGCTTTTTACATAATGATCTGGTTGATCTACAACGAAAATTAATCACCGCGCCGGCACCAACTGCCATCTTAACTGAATCCACATTCAGCATGAGTGGTTTGCATGCCCCATTGTCTGCTATGGCTGCTTTGTTGAAGCATGACACTGCGCATTTGATTGTGGATGAAGCGCATGGCTTTGGCGTGGTAGGCCCACAAGGGCTCGGTGGCGTTATGGCTGCAGGCTTGACGCAAGAGGAAGTTCCGCTGCGCATTATCCCTTTTGGTAAAGCGCTTAGTGGTTCTGGAGCGGTTGTAGCCGGGAAAGCAGAGTGGATTGATGCTTTATTACAAGCAACCCGACAACCCGTGTATTCGACAGCGATTAGTCCTGCATTTGCTTACGGTTTAACGGAGGTGCTTGCTATACTGCGGCAATCTGATGGAAGACGTGCTCATTTACAGGCCTTGATCGCTTATTTTCGCCAATTGACAGTGCAAAGTGATCTACGTTGGCGAGATTCAATTTCTCCTATTCAACAACTGCAATTAGGATGTCCGTTTTTAGCGCAGACTTATGCGGAAAAATTAGAACGTAACCAAATTCAATGCTTTCCGATTCGACAACCCACGGTGAGCAAGCAAGAAACTGGCTTGCGGATTATTTTGAATTACCACCACACGACGGCTGATATCGATCGTTTATTTCAGGTTTTGCAAGCATGAGTCAAATTGCTATTCAAGTATACGGTCAAGGTGCGCCAATGGTATTACTCCATGGCTGGGGCTTTGATAGTCAAATTTGGCAAGGCGTTTTGCCGGATTTATTGACGTTGCCTTATCAAATTTATTTAGTCGACTTGCCCGGATTTGGGGGCAGCCCAAAGATGGGCTGGGGTGATTTTAAACAACAATTATTGTCCCAGCTTCCTGCGCAATTTATTATGGGTGGATGGTCTTTGGGCGGCTTGTTTGCTACTCGATTGGCCAGTGAAGACCCTCAGCGCGTCCTTAAATTACTCCAAATCAATTCGTCCCCTTATTTTATCCAAACAGAGGATTGGGCTGGGATTGCGCCTGAGATTTTAGACGATTTTTATCATCGGTTTGTGACTGCCCCGCATCTCACTCGCCAAAAATTTGTACAAACTCAATTACCTTCTGGTGAAAGTTGGGAAATACCTGAACAACCGGCTATCAATATATCAGGCTTAGAAGACGGCTTATCCGTTTTGAAGCATTGGGATTTGCGCGATAGCTTGGGACGATTGACGATGCCAGTTGCCTATTTGTTTGGTCGTTTGGATCGGATTGTGTCTCACAGAGTATTAGATTATTTGCAAGAGCGTTATCCTCAGTTTAGTTATACTTTATTGGCGCGTTCAGGTCATATGCCTTTTTTATCGCATCGCGCAGCATTTATAGAATGGATCCGGGAGGTTGCATGATAAAAACCTATTTTGTACTAGGCACTGATACCGATTGCGGTAAAACGTATACAACTGTTGCATTGCTTGATTATTTGCGTCAAAAGCAAATAAATGCCAGAGCATTAAAACCTGTTGCTAGTGGATGCCATGAGGAGGAGGGTTTTTGGGTCAATGACGATATTCAGTGTTTACAGCAAGCCAATGGCGGCCATTCAGCGCCCATTAATCAGTGGATGCTGCAGACGCCCATAGCACCGCATTTGGCTGCTCAGGCAGCTGGGGTGTCTATTTCTGCAAGCAAGATTAAAGCATTTTACGAATCTTATCCTAAAGAAGGTTTGGATTATTTGCTGATTGAGGGCGCTGGGGGGCTGTTTGTGCCTTTAAATGACCAAGAAACTTGGATTGATTTTTTAGTGCAAAGCCGTATCTCTGTAATTTTAGTGGTAGGCATGCGTCTGGGGTGTATTAATCATGCATTACTCACGGCCTATGCTTTGATGAAACAACATATTCCCTGTCATGGATGGATTGCTAATTTCATCGATCCACATATGCTAGCGCAAGCTGATAATTTAAAAACACTTGAACAATGGCTGCATTATCCTCTTATCGGCACCATTCCGTATCAAGGCACCTTTGTGCCCACCCTAGGGTTTGCCTAAAACAAGATCATATACTATATTTATAGTACATAATTGTTTAAGGAATCATCATGAGAGGGCTCGCATTTTGTGTGATACTGGTCATATCCGGTCTATTATTGAGCGGGTGCTGTTCCAGTGGTAGCAGTTATATGGGTTCTACAACGGGGAAAGATACTTACCAATGCAGTAGCTGTAGTGTGTGTAGCACTTGTGGCTATAGCAAGAATTATAGAGATAGTGCTTGGTATTAGTAGTGCTCGTCGACCTAGTCTGGGTCAAGTGGAGCAACCCGCCTCCGCGCTCAAGATAACGAACCAGATGAGTTATCATTATAGTGGACCCCACTGTCAAGACAGTAATGCCCTTAATTTAAGATAGATCGATCAAGCCTTTCCATCCCTTATTTCATGCAGTCGGCGAGTGTGCAAAGCACACAAGACGGCAACAATAAAAAAGATATAACTTGTTACTGAGCCTGTGGGGGTTCTCAGCAATCCCCTCATTTCAGGTCACGCAAAAAATCAGTCCAAAACCCTTGTTTTTGGAGTAAATTATCAAAATTTTGCATCAGATTGTCTTGTTCTTCATCAAAAAATGAGGTCCAATCAAGTGCGACCATCACTTCCTTATGATCCGCCAGAACATATTTTACCCACGGCTCAGATAAATCCCATACTGAAATTCCTTTGTTGCTTAAGAGGCGGTCAATTTGTTTTGTTGCATGCTTTTTATTGCCCCCCCGCGTATCAACCAAACCTTCTGCCATTCGATGTAAAAAAAGCGACTTGCTGGCTAAAAGTCCCATTGCGGCATAAGCAATTGAGAGCTGTCTTTTTTTGTGTAGCTCAGAACCATAAATATTGTGAATAATAGAT
>CAIRCS010000026.1 GCA_903877115.1 uncultured Legionella sp. | reverse complement strand
CTTTAAATCCTCAATGGAATGATCTGTATCAATCCTTATGCTGAGTAATAAAAAGATTGTGCCACATTCAGGAGATCCTTCAAGCGGCTACCCCGCTTTCAGGATGACGTGCTGGGGAGATACTGATTTTTTGGTATTGCTCACTAAATTGAGGATTATTTGCATTTACTTTAAGAATTTTTGCAAACTCAATGCCCACAAAGCATCCTTGAATAGGATGTAGGCCATGCAAAATATCTAAGTCAAAAACAATCTCTTGGATACGCAAGTCAAGGATGGCTTTTGTGTAGGTGCATTGCAATTTATAGCGCTCCTCACCATTTTCAGTATTCGAATCAACAATTCTGTATAAAATAAAGGTATTTTTATCAGAGGCTGTTTTTTTAAACGTTTTGTCGAATAGATCCGAAAAAGTCCTTTTCAGTGGTTCTATCAGCACTTGTATTTACCTCTCTGTGTTTACGGGTCGCATTTTTCTGTTATAAAAAAGAGTTAAAAAAACAACCGCCATGATTTCATGGGTTTCCTTGGAATAGTTCAATATAGATGCGCCTTGATTGACAGGATGTAATTGCCAGTCAGGAGGATCGATAGATAACTCTCTTAAAGTTAATTCATTATTTTCACGTAGATTAACCAAGACCAGATCACCATCCGTAGGTGTTAGCCCTGGATCCAAAATAAAAATAGTGCCCGGTTGAAAGCGGGGGTACATAGAAGGCCGACTCTCTAAAGCAAAGGCATTGAGACTGATTTTCTCGTTTTTCCCAATGGTAACGGGTATCCATGTTTGCCATTGTTTTAAATCTAGGTTGTCTTTGTTTTTAGCCGATTCCCAGTCAAGTACCGGGAGAAAGATGGGTTTGGATTGGCTAATAAATTCATTTGGAGCCATTGCATTAGACTCAATCAAAGTGTCGATCGATACATTAAAGTAATCAGCGATGCTTTTTAACGTGGATATTCTGGGATCGGTCGTTTCTCCAGACAATAGGCGTTTGATGGTTATTGGAGGAATATTGAGATCTTGTGCAACTTTGTTGTCGGTCGTTTTTCGAAGCTTGATAAGGTGATCAAGATTGCCTGCAATACTGCTTAACTGTTCTTGATTAAGCTCGAGAAGTTCAGTTTCCATGATGATACCTATCTGTCCTAAGTAACAAAATTGTATATCAATTTATTTTTATATGAAATACATTTCAAAATTAAATTACAACAAAGTAAATTTAAACTAACAACAATGTTGACAAATAAAACTTTGTTGTTGGTATTTGTTTTTAGGACTAACAAAAACAATAAAGGACGAACCCAATGAATCAAAATCCTAAACTCCAAATTTATAAAGGCATCATTCAGTATCTATTGGAAACAACCCATTACAATCTGAATAATATTGCTGATCTCTCTCACACTTCAATCAAAAGCATTCGCTCAATTTATTGCGAAGAGTACATCCCACCCAATTTCTCATCAGAGCTACAACTGGTGAAATTGTATCACGCGATTCTTGAATTAAATCTACATGGATTACAGAACCCAAGAGGTTGCTGATGAAAACTTTCAATATTGAAGAAGCAGCGGAATTTTTAGGCGCTCATAAAGAAACGGTCAGACGGTTAGCAGCAACAGGTAAAATTCCCGGTGTTAAAGTTGGTAAAGGATGGAGATTTATCGAACAAGATCTTGTGATATACATGCGTTCAAAGTATTCTGGCGGTGTTACATCGCAAGGCGCTGTTCATAGGAGAGAACTACAATGGCGCTTTACAAAAGAAATACAGTTTGGTGGGTTAGTTTCACCCATCAAGGACAGAGAGTACAAAGAAGCACTGGGACTAGCGACAAAATAGCAGCCCAAGAATATCACGATAAATATAAAGCTGAATTATGGAATGTAACGAAGCTTGAAAGTAAACCGGTTTATTCTTGGCGTGACGCTGTTTTACGATGGTTACGAGAAAATGCTACCAAACGCAGTATTGAAACTGATAAGGTCCATTTTCGATGGTTGGATAGTCATTTGAGTAATTATTGTCTGCATGAAATAAGTAACGATGTTCTGGAAAACATCGCACTTAAAAAAGAAGCAGAGAGTGTTACACCTGCTACAGTCAATCGAGTACTAGAGATTGTGCGTGCATTGTTAATGAAAGCGTACAGAGAATGGGAATGGATTGATAAAATTCCAGTTATTCGTATGCGTCATGTTGAGAACAGAAGAATTCGATGGCTTAGTACAGCGGAAGCGAATCGTTTGTTAAGCGAGTTACCGTCCCATATGAAAGATATGGCGGCATTCACTTTAGCAACGGGATTAAGAGCGTCTAATGTTACTGAGCTGGAATGGCAGAACGTTGATATGAACCGACGAAACGCCTGGATTCATGCGGATCAAGCTAAAACGAGCAAGCCTATTTCAGTACCCCTAAATGATCAGGCCATGTTTATTCTTCAATCTCGATTGGGGATGCATGAACGGTTTGTTTTTACTTATCAGGGTAAACCGATCCAACAATGTAATACTCGTGCTTGGACAAATGCTTTGCAACGTGCTGGCATTGAAAATTTTCGCTGGCATGATTTGAGGCATACTTGGGCTAGTTGGCATGTGCAAAATGGAACAAGCCTACAAGAGTTACAGCAACTTGGGGGTTGGTCCAGTTTTGAGATGGTATTGCGATACGCGCATCTATCTGGTGATCACTTACGGATTGCTGCAAACAGGATTGGTACGCTTGATCAAATGGGAGGAAGGGCTCAAAGTTTGGTGTAGCGAGAAAAGTGTTACAAAATTGCTACAGCTATTTTTTTGAACCTTTTCATTTTTACGTAAGTGTTTGAAAATACAGGGTTAAATGGTGCGCTCGGAGGGACTCGAACCCCCGACACCTTGGTTCGAAGCCAAGTACTCTATCCAGCTGAGCTACGAGCGCAAAAGATTCCAGGCATCAAGATGATGCTTGGGGAAAATATGGTGGGCCGTGTAAGATTCGAACTTACGACCAAAAGATTAAAAGTCTTCTGCTCTACCGACTGAGCTAACGGCCCGAAGCGAGGTTTTCGATCATACCGGAAAAAATTTAAATAGCAATAAACATGCTCTCAAATAGCAGCAAACTATGGTGGGCCGTGTAAGAATCGAACTTACGACACAGAGATTAAAAGTCTCCTGCTCTACCGACTGAGCTAACGGCCCAAAATAGCCTAATATTGTATCGAAATTTACTGGGGTCTGTCGACTTTTATTTTTTGTATTTGAGCAATAATTTTTAAAAATTATTGAAAATTCGTTTGTTTGCGTCAAAATAAGGTCATTGAAACGCAGAATACCCTAGTATTAGCAATAGGCCATAGCATATAATCAGAGTTTTATGTGAGGCAATGATGGATTGCTTGTTTTGTAAAATTGCACAGCATCAGATTCCGGCCACAGTGATATATGAGGATGCTGAAATGATGGCGTTTCACGATATTGCGCCACAAGCGCCCACGCATATTTTGCTGCTCCCTAAACTTCATATTGCTACTATTAACGATGTGCGTGAAGAACATAGTGCGCTATTAGGCCGCTTGATTTTAAAAGCGCAACAATTAGCAATTGGGCAGTTTGGCGAAGAGGCGGGTTATCGTTTGGTGTTTAATGTGAACCCCGAAGGTGGTCAAGCAGTTTATCATATTCATTTGCATCTTTTGGGCGGCCGGCAAATGACTTGGCCTCCAGGTTAACTTTTTAAAGGTATCGTGTTTATGCAACAATCCTATGAAAATATTTTGCGCGAATTAGGTGAAGACTTGAATCGTGAAGGGCTGCGTGATACGCCAGAACGAGCAGCCAAAGCGCTGCGTTATTTGACCAAAGGCTATCAAGAAAGTTTAGATGACATCATCAATGGGGCTTTATTCGAATCGGATATGAGTGAAATGGTGATTGTGAAAAAAATCGAAATGTATTCACTTTGCGAACATCATTTATTGCCTTTTTTAGGGACCTGTCATGTTGGATATATACCAAATGGCCGAGTGTTAGGATTATCGAAAGTAGCTAGAATTGTGGATTATTTTGCGCGCCGACTTCAAATTCAAGAAAGGTTGACGGGTGAAATTGCTCATTGTATTGAAAGCATTACTGGTGCAAAAGGAGTCGCAGTAGTGATGGAAGCGAAACATTTGTGTATGATGATGCGGGGAGTAGAGAAACAAAACCCTGTGTTAACGACATCTATTATGTTGGGCGATATGCGAGATAATCCCAGTAGTCGCCTCGAGTTTTTAAATTTAATTAGTTAAGGGCAACTGTGACGCAGCAGCATCATCGTTATCATCAGGCTCGAAATATTACCTTGATCGGCGCTGGGGTGAATACACTTTTGGGAATCATGAAAGTGGTGGCAGGTACTTTCTTTTATTCACATGCGTTGATTGCTGACGGACTGCATTCATTTGCAGATTTGTTTACGGACATGATGGTTGTGTTTGCCTCTAAATATGGAAATCAAGATGCAGATGAGGCGCACCCTTATGGCCATCAACGTATCGAGACGGCAGCAACCTTGATGCTCTCTGTGTTATTAATTTTGACGGGTATTGCCATTGCTTGGGATTCGTTGCAGCATATTTTGGCTCATGCGATTCAGACGCCTAGTTACTTCGCTTTACCCTTTGCTGTCATTTCTGTTGTCGCCAATGAAATATTGTTTTACATCACAAAACGAGTGGGACACCGGATTCAATCTCCATTGATTATTGCAAATGCATGGCATCACCGCTCAGATTCAGCTTCGTCAGGAGTTGTGGTATTGGGGATTATTGGTAGTTTAGTGGGATACACCTATTTGGATCCTGCTGCAGCCATTCTAGTTGGCGGCTTGATTATCAAAATGGGGTTCAATTATGGTTGGGATAGTGTGAAGGAGTTGGTGGATACAGGTGTGGATCCGGCTCAAATTGAAGAAATTAGACAGGTGATTGGTCAAGTTGACGGTGTTTGTAAAGTACATCAATTACGTAATCGCAAAATGGGCGGTGATATTTTCGTGGATGTCCATGTGTTGGTTTCTCCATGGATCTCGGTGTCTGAAGGGCATCAGATTGCACAACGAGTACATTTTGAGCTGATGGAGGCAAACTCTCAAATCAAAGATGTGACAGTGCATATTGATCCAGAAGATGATGAACTCATATTGCCTTCTCTTAATTTGCCCAGTCGTCCGGCTTTGGAAAAAAAATTATTTCATAAATGGACACAACAATTTCCGAATATCCAATCCATTGTGCTGCATTATTTAGATGGTCAAATCAAAGTAGAGATAAAATTAGATAAAAAATTTAAGAAATGGTCAGAATTGGAGTTAATGGTTCGCGAGGACTTTAGTCTTTATCCTGCGATCACGGCGGTAGAATTATTATATCACCATACTTTAATGCAACGTGTTGAGCAAAAAGGATAAATATGTCAACAATAACCCTTAAAATATTTTTTGCGATTTCGGTATTCTTGGTCATTTTATTAGCTGGGTGGTATCCCTTAAAAAAAAGAAAAAAAAATACTGAATCACTAGACTTACCAATTGGAGAAACTTTAGCAACGGGTGTGTTTTTAGGGGCGGGTTTATTGCATTTGTTACCAGAGTCTGCGGCAGAATTTGTGCAGCGTGGGTACAATTATCCATTCGCCTATTTGATTACTGGTTTGGTGTTCTTAGTGTTTTTGTGGTTTGAACATGTGGGTCGAGAGTTGTATCACCATCGTAAAGGCAATCATCCGGCGTTTGCACTATTGGCCTGGTTAATGTTGTCCATACACTCGTTGGTATTGGGTGCAGCTTTAGGGTTTAGTCAGGAATATTCATTGGTTATTATGTTGTTTTTGGCCATTATTACGCACAAATGGGCGGAAAGCTTTGCGATCGCCATGCAATTATCCCAAAGCTCATTATCAAGGTTACAAAGCATAAGTTTATTTTTAGTGTTTGCTTTGATGACACCATTAGGGATTTATCTAGGCTGGTATTTAGGGCATGGTGTGCATACGCAAACTATCTTGGATCCTATTTTAATTTCGATTTCAGCAGGTACTTTCTTATATTTGGGAACCTTGCATGGCTTAGAGCAATGTGTCATGGTAGAACGATGCTGTAATTTAAGGTATTTTAGTTTTGTAATTATTGGGTTTTTGTTAATGGGTTCCGTCGCTTGTTACCTCTAAAATTGGGGTAAAAGGTATTGATTGCATAGGAAGCAAATATGAGATGGATCAGGATGATGGGGTTTTTTCTCGGTATTACGGTACATTGCTTCTGCTATGCGAAAACCTATGTCATTGGTGTGGACCAAATTAATCCCCCTATGTCGATGCGAACGGATAGTGCTGATCATTTTATTGGATTCGAAATTGATATCATGACGGAGATTTGCGCCCGTCTGCGCATGGATTGTGCTTATAAGGCTGTGCGTGCCAGTCAAATTATTGCAAATTTAGAACTGTCGAAAATTGATTTTGCAATCGATAGCATTATTATTCCAAAATTTCGTTTATACGGTTTGGTTTTAAGTTTGCCCTATCTGTCAAGCTATGGGCAATTTATGGCTTTGAGTAGCTCTTCTATCAAAACAACGGATGATATTCCCAATAAAGTAATTGGTGTGCGTTTGGGGGCATTTCAGGTGAATGTTGACTCAGATATGTATATTAAACATATGTTTAAACAAACTCCTAAAATCAAAATGTATTATACTATTTCTGAGCTTTTGGAGGCTTTGGAAGATAAAGAAGTGGATGTGATTTTTGTGAACCGCTATGCAAGCAATTATTGGAATAATGCGAATAAAGGTCTCTATAAATTTATTGGTGATGCAGCTGATCTGGGTAATGGTTATGGCATTATGTCTACGACGCAGAATCAGTCACTCATGTCATCTATCAATTCTACTATCGTAGCCATGATGGATGATGGAACCTATGATAGAATCTTTCAACGTTACTTTGCTACCTTCCAATAATTTCTATAAGCCCAACCATCGAATGAATCGATGTGTGGATTTAAGCGCGAGAGCAGGGTGTTTTGAAAAATGTACGGTATAGTCACGGCCCTCTCTTTTAGGGGTGGGATTATTGAGATCCACATCAGTAATTGAGCCGAAATTCATTTTATGCATTTCGGTTACATAGTAGCCGCGAATCATTTTGATTTCAGGTAATATAAAGCAAATTTCTTGAAAGGTAGTGCTATTGCGCGGATAGGTATTGAGCAGTTGGTCGAACTCAGTTTTTGAGAGTGCAATATATTCTTGGTCTTCAATTTGGCGGCGTATCATCCGTTCTAACGGAACCTTGTTTTGAAATAGACTGCTGTAACGCTCTGCTGGCATAGCTAAAATAGCCTCTGTTTCTTGGTATTTATGTTTTTTTTGAATTTGTGCTAACAGTACATCCTCGCGTTTTTCTGTTTCAATCGCTGTAATGCTTTTGGGTTGCTCTGCCGGTTTGAGTAGTGCTTCATCGGATTCGTGTTTTAGAAAGCGAGATTTTACCAGCCATTCTGGACTAGGGTAGTAGATGACAAATAATGATTTGTCTTTAATGGTATTAATGATATCGGTTGTCAATTGATCGGGCACAGCAGGGCATCCCCAACTACGGCCAGCTCGGCCATATTTTTGAATAAACGTTTCTTCGACATACCAGCCCCCATGCATAACGATGGCTCTTGGATCGGCATTATCATTAAATCCTCTATCTAATCCATCGAGCTTTAAGGACAAGCCATGACGTCCATAGTACGTTTTATTGGTTCGATATACGCCAATCGAGCTGGCTTTGCTGTCAAAACGATTAGAGAAGAAATTAGTTTCTAAGCTACCAGATTTTAGGCCATGCGAAACATAGGTATGAAATAGTACGGTGTGGGTATTTAAGTCTAAAACCCAAAGACGCTTTTGGTTAGCTGGAATGGAATAATCAATGAGTGTCAGAATATGATTGTGTTCAATTTGATTGGTATCTGCATAATTTAAAATAGATTCAATGCTATTTAATACTTGTGGATTGATATCAAATCCTGGTTGGGTGAACCCGGATTTAAAATTTTTGGTCGTGCTTTCTGAAAGAGGGGGTATTTGAGATGTCGTTATACTAGTTATAGTGCTTGATGCTGGGGAAATGAGCGTGGTTTGCTTGGGGCTTGGCGCTGACAATGGTTGAGAACTAGGTATAAAGATAAATTGATACCCAAGGTAAATGATGGCCACAGTGTTCACTAACATGAGGGACCTGAACCACATTTTGCGATCCTCGAATCGGTGTTTATTTAATATAACTATAGTCTATTCTGGTATATTTATCTAAATAAGCAGATCGCATGAGTGCGTTAATTTAATCCAAGAAAAAAATGTGACTCCCCAGGTTGTCGATGACGTACCTGGGGGAGTGCACAAAAGGTCGTTTTTGCGAGCATTAATGAAGATCAGTTATGCTGAAAGTCCGTATGTCTTCCATACTGTGGCATCTGGGTGCTCTCTATCAAAAGCAAAATTACGAATGTCTGCTTGTGCGGTGTTAAGTGGACGAAATAATCTTTGAGTTTCGTAACCACCTTTCATGGTACCTACGCACGCGGCTGCTATCATCGTGTTTTGTGCTGCAGCACTTGCGCCTAATATACCGGTGACAAATGCGCCTGGTCCAGACCAAACGCCAAGCATAAATCCAACTGTAAAGCCCATCAATGTGGCTGCAAATGTCGTCCATAGCAGATGATATGCGAAGTTGGTGATGATTTGCTTCAAGGGTGGCGTTTTGTATGCTGGCAAGGTGTCGCTCAGGTGCTGATGGCAATTTGCAACAAAATCATGAAAATTCGCGGTCCCGTTATCCAATCCATCTTTCAATACATCCAACTGTGCATTAATCGCATCTAAATCAGATAGTCCACGCGTTTGAAGTCTATCCTGCAACTCCTTAACAGCTTTGTTCCAGTGTTTATTTTGTACTTGCTTGAATAATCCATCCTTAAGGTCTTCAACCCCGGTCCGATTGTCTGCTGATGTGATATAACGCTCTGTTACAATGTTGCATTCTGGAGAAAATGGATGTGTCATAAACGCTGTAAGGAACTCTTGGTCTCTCGTGTCCGATTTGGTACCGACTAAAATGATAGACTGCGACGCTGCTTTAAACCATGAGGCTGAAGTAGTTTGGCTTATATTCTGAAGTGTCTCATTCAGCTGGTCCAGATCAATGGGTGTTGATAAATCCACACAATATAGAATTAAGATTGGTGAGAGACATAAAAACACCTCAAATAATGAAACAAAGACTGATTGAAGTATCGAATTATATCATTTTGTGGTTTTAAATAAAACCTTCGGTTCTTAAAAAACACAAAAATAGCATATTCCAATCAAATCCCAATAAAATCCTATTTCAAATAGGCTTTTATTGGGTATATCTCACAAAAATAAAAAGCGCGGTTTAGAATGGAATATCGTCGTCCAGTTCTTCTAGCATTTCTTGAGGAGCAATCATTGCTGGTCGAGCTGCTTGCGCAGGGCGACTGGCTTGAGTTTGTTGTTGATAGGCGGGTTGTTGTGAGGAGGTGTCTTGGCCTGAGGGTGCGCCTTTACCGTCCAGCATTTGAATGTCGGATGCCACGATTTCAGTGGTATAACGATCTTGGCCTTGGGGATCTTGCCATTTACGTGTGCGTAAACTCCCTTCGACATATAATTTACTGCCTTTTTTGACATATTCGCCTGCTATTTCGCCCAAGCGGTTAAAACAGACGACACGATGCCATTCAGTGCGTTCTTGTTTGTCTCCGGTTTGCTTGTCTTTCCAGGCTTCAGTAGTTGCCACAGATAAGGTCGCTACCGCATTTCCATTCGGCATATAACGAACTTCTGGGTCACCACCAATATGACCGATTAAAATAACTTTGTTTATCCCTCTTGCCATAAGATTCTCCATTATTGCGCTAGGTTTGGAGCATGAGTATAACCAATTTTTTCAGGAGTTGCCAATGCTGTGAACAGCTAACGGGATGAAGCGTGTAGGTGGGTACTTATGCTTGCTTCCAGCGCGCATTCAGTTAAGATTACGGAAATTTTGTATGAGTATTTAGGATATGTCTGACGATTCTCAGGACTTTTTTGTTGGGCATTTAGCCCGGGTCGACGGCTCTGATGCTGGTTCCATTGCATCATTGAGCTCTGGTGATGAGATGTCTCAGTATGGTTTGTTCGATGAAGACATCTTTCTCCCATTTCCAGCACAAGATACCTCAGTCTTTGACGAGCCCCATTCTATCCCAGAAGCTGTGCGTTCACTCGCTTATAACCACGCTATATGGGAACCTTTGGAACAAGATGCGACTGATTATGTCACCAAAACGTTGGTTGCTCACCCTTATCCCCATCGGGAAGCAGGATGTGTGGTAGTCAAAAAATCTTGCTTTCCTCCCAAAGATGTTTATTTGTATCATAGCCAAAAACTCAGCTTTAATGTTCAAATTGGCAATAAATTTTATTTTTGTGTGGCATCCCCTGAACAAGCGGGATTTGTCAAGCTTCATGAGCCTAGTCTTGACGCGGTAGCATTGCAATTAGAGAGAAAGCATTTGAGGTTTTTTGTTTTGAATTCTTCTGGGCTGTATCGCGTTATTATGACAAGAGGGTTGGTGTTATCTATCTGCGCTAATCCCACACAATTATCCGCAATAGATCAGGTTATGAGCAGGGATTTGTGCATGCTTACGCAGTCTTTGTTCAAATTAACTAGCCAAGCTATGTCACAAATACAGCAAATTTGCCCGTCATTTTGTCAGGGTTTTGACCCAACCCCTCGGGTTAATAACCAAAAACCTCGTAATGCTCGATTATTGTCTCATTTCTATCCTGATCTTCCTGTCTATGCGGTAGATGAGCGTACCCTAATGATGCCGTATTTTGACCAACCAGTCACTGTGGAAGAAATTATCCAAGAAGCGATTCGGATTTTTATAATGTATCGGCGTATTGTTGCTGATATGGGCCTGGTTAATCATTTCAAAAAAGATCAAAACGGTAAGGTTTATTGCACGGAAACTGCTGTGACCTTTTCTGTTAGAAAGCGGGTTTCTAAAGGAAGTTTGTTCATTGGTCGAAATATAGTCAATGCGCGGTCCGAGGTGGGGCAATGCACCCCGTATCAAAGGATAGTGAGCATTTAAGGAGATTCCTTCATGCACTCGCGGTCGAAACGGTGGAGCAGGTATTAAATTCAGAGCCGCCATCTTTACTCTCAACTGCGGTTTTGGCAAATGATCTCGAGTCGGTACAGATTTTATTAGAATTTGATGCCGATCCTTTGCAAGAAGATGCCAACGAAGCTTACAACGCGATAGATTGGGCGCTTTTCCATGGTTATTGGGAAGGATTGACAAATCTATTGAATGCTGAAAAAAGAGCAGCGACACCAACGGTTAATAGTTATATATTCTGGTCGAGTTCTAGCCCAAAAACCCAAGTTGCAACGCAGGATGCGGTGACCGCAATGCGTGTTTTGGCGGAAGCAACGCAATTTCAGGTTCGCTTAAAAACTATCAAGAATTTGGCTCTCGGTGAGCAGAGTCACGCATATCTTACTCTGGTGCATTCATTACTTCGTACTTGTAAGGCTTATTTTGAAAATAAAGAGGAGGCTCTTGCTGATAGAAAGAAACTATTTATTCAAAATTGCAACCGACTGTTGCGCCAACCTTTACCAGCATTGTCCAGTGAATTAGCCACAAATACGATGCAGACGGCTATTCGTGAATTAAAAAATGCATTATCCTTAGCGCGTGATCCAACCTTTTATTGCATGATCTCTTAAACAGAGAATCTGTGATGATTCGCACAATGGAAAATTAAATTATGGATAATATCGCTTTTTTGCTTGCCTGCAACCGCATTCCCAATTTTGGGCCGCGTAGCATAGCTCGTTGCCGGAAAATTTGGCCTGATTTGGCTGATTTATTTCATGCTAGTACCGCTCAATTGACTGCTTTGGGGTTATCCGAATCAGTCATCACTGCCATCGCCAGCTTTGATTTTAAGACCATCGATGCTGACTTGGCTTGGATGAGCGCTCCGAATCAGGATATTTTGGTGCTTGGCACAGCTCAATATCCCGCATTATTGGCTGAAATTTCTGACCCACCTCCTGTTTTATATGCAAAAGGCCAACTGGACTGTTTGACGCAGCTTACCTTAGGTGTTGTCGGTACACGTAATCCCAGTGCCTCTGGGGCAGAGACTGCATGGCGTTTTGCCCACGATTTGGCCCAAGCTGGTTTGACGATTGTGAGTGGTTTGGCTTTGGGGATTGATGCGCAAGCTCACCGCGGATGCATGGCGGCGGAGGGTAAGACGGTAGCAGTGATGGGAACAGGGATGAATGTTATCTACCCACGGCGTCATCAAATTTTAGCGGAACAGATTGCTGAAAAGGGATTAGTGCTGAGTGAGTTTCCTTTGAACAGTCCGCCGATTGCCCAACATTTTCCGCAAAGAAACCGAATTATATCTGGTTTATCCTCGGCTGTTTTGGTGATAGAAGCCGCATTGCGCTCAGGATCGCTGATCACAGCAAGATATGCTATGGAGCAAAATCGCGATGTGTTTGCCATACCTGGTTCGATTTATCATACGCAGGCCAAAGGCTGCCATCGTTTGCTACAGCAGGGCGCTTGCTTGGTAACCAGTGCACAAGATGTGTATGATGAAATGAATCTAACGGGAGCTCATCGCATAAAAAATATATCAATTTTCCCTGAAATATGCGAAAATACCCATTTATTGCAGCATATTGGCTTTGAATTAACGACGATTGATCAAATGATTGAACGAAGTGGTTTTTCTGTAGACGAAGTGCTATGTAAAATAGTCGAGTTAGACGTACAAGGTTGGATTGAAGTTGTTCCCGGCGGGTATATGAGGTGTCGATAATGAAAGCGAGTTTATTTGAACTGCTCTTAAGCTTATTTGAAAAAACGTTGACTCAGCTTAAAGAAAAGCAAGAAACAACTGAATCACTGATGCTGCGTGATACAAAATCAAATGAAACGCTTGCTACAGATATGAAAGCTGGGTTGGAAATTAAAATTATCAAAGAATCTAGTCAAGCTGCAATGCGGATTTTTTCCCTTGATGAGCAAATGAAGCTGACCAAAGCAAGTTATCAATTTATAGTAAAAATTGGTGCGCTTGGCGTTATTCCTACGCATATGATGGAATTAATTATGAATCGTTTGTTTTTTTCTGATTCGAGATTTGTGTCTTTACAAGAAACAAAATGGACTATTCGTAGTACGTTAGCACAAACACTTGATCCCGTTCAGTTAGCATTTCTCGAGTTGGTGTTGTATTTCAAAGAAGACGGGTTGTCGCTACATTAATGTTGGAATCCATCTAATTTTTCAATAACGCCTACGTTCTGTGGACGAGCTGAGACGTGGGTTGTTAAAAGAAACAGTCAAACATTGCGTGAAACGCTTGAACTTATTGTCAGTCCAAATTATCCTGTAGCCTGTTTTTTCCTAAGATTTCCATAAGGTCAATGTATGTCTAAATATGTAGTGGTGGTTGAGTCGCCTGCAAAATGCAAAACCATCCAGAAATACCTTGGAAAAGACTACACTGTATTGGCATCCTATGGTCATGTTCGGGATCTGCCACCTAAAAAAGGGTCGGTCAATCCAGATCAAGAATTTGCGATGACATACCAACCTATAGAGCGGAATTCTCGGCATGTGGAAGCCATTGCAAAGGCGCTCAAGCAAGCAGATGGCTTATTGTTAGCAACGGATCCGGATAGAGAGGGTGAGGCTATTTCTTGGCATGTGCAAGAATTGATGATGGCGCGCAATTTATTAAAAAATAAATCGGTGCAACGCATCTTTTTTAATGAGCTCACCAAAACAGCATTGCAAGAAGCGATTAATCATCCTCGTGACGTCGCCATGAATTTGGTGAATGCGCAGCAAGCGCGTCGTGCTTTGGATTATCTGGTGGGATTTAATTTATCCCCCTTATTATGGAAGAAAATTCGCCGTGGCCTGTCTGCTGGACGAGTACAAAGTCCTGCATTGCGCCTTATTGCCGAGCGTGAAGATGAAATTGAACGGTTTGTGCCGCAAGAGTATTGGCAGCTCATCGCTCAGTGCGATCATTCGGAAACCAAGTTTACAGCGCGTTTGACCCAATTAGATCAAGAAAAACTACAACAATTCACCATTCATCAAGCAGATCAAGCTGAGCAAATCAAAGCCCGCCTTTTACAGCAAGCACAAGGCATATTAGAAGTGATGCAGGTGGAGAAAAAGCAACGCAAACGCCATCCCTCTGCGCCCTTTATTACTTCAACTTTGCAACAGGAAGCGGCACGCAAATTAGGTTTTACTTCAAGAAAAACCATGATGGTTGCGCAACAATTGTATGAAGGGATTGATATTGGTTCCGGTACGATGGGTTTGATTACTTATATGCGTACCGATTCGGTCAATATTGCTTCTGAAGCGATTGATGAATTGAGAGAGTATATTCTTGCGCAATATGCCCCGGCTTATTGTCCTAAAGACCCACGAGTTTATAAAGCCAAATCTAAAAATGCGCAAGAAGCGCATGAGGCGATTCGTCCTACGTCGATCAAGCGTACACCTGAAATGGTGAGCAAGGCTTTGAATGTGGATCAATTAAAATTATACACGTTGATTTGGAAGCGTACGCTGGCGTGCCAAATGGCAGAAGCGCTGATGGATACCGTCGCAATTGATTTACAAGCCGGAGATGGTGTTTTTCGTGCGAACGGCTCTACCGTTGTGTTCCCAGGATTTTTGGCTGTCTATGAAGAAGGCCAAGATGATGTGAAAGATGAAAACAGTACGATATTGCCACCTGTGAAAAAAGGCGATCGAGTGAATTTGTTAGAGCTCGATGCCAATCAGCATTTTACAGAACCGCCACCGCGTTATTCGGAAGCGTCATTGGTCAAAGCCTTGACGGAATTTGATATTGGTCGACCTTCAACCTATGCCTCGATTATTCATACATTGCAGCAACGTGAATATGTGGTTGTGGATAAAAAAAGATTCGTGCCTACCGATGTGGGGCGAATAGTGAGCCGTTTTCTCACGGAATATTTTACGCGTTATGTGGATTATCAGTTTACGGCTGGGCTTGAAGATACATTGGATGCGATTGCGCGCGGAGAGAAAGAGTGGATTCCTGTTCTGGATGAATTTTGGCAACCTTTTGTTCGTCAGATAGAAGAAGTGGATGAGCAAGTTCGGCGTAAAGATGTTACGACTGAAATATTAGAAGATTCTTCATGTCCTAAATGCCAGCAGCCTTTGGCCATTCGTTTAGGAAAACGCGGACGATTTATTGGTTGTACGGCTTATCCTGAATGTGATTTTACTCAAGATATGGCGGCCAATGCTGGAGATGTTGTGGAGCCTGAAGTGGTGGCAGATCGACCATGTCCGGAGTGCAGTCATCCTCTGCATGTAAAGTCAGGACGTTATGGCCGATTTATTGGTTGCAGTAACTACCCTAACTGTAAGTTTATTGAGCCTTTGGAAAAACCGGCTGATACGACAGTCAAATGTCCGAAATGCCAAGATTCTACCATTGTGAAACGTAAGTCCAGAAAAGGGAAGATTTTTTATTCTTGTGGCGCTTATCCAAAATGCGATTATGCTCTTTGGAATGAACCAATTGATCAACCTTGCCCCTCATGCGCTTGGCCATTGTTAACCATTAAAGAAACAAAACGCTCAGGTCGGCAAATATTATGTCCCCATCCAGGTTGTGGGTATTCACGCCAAGATTAGCGAGCGCAGTGGCGGACAGTCCGCTCTGCTTTGCTAACTTCGACAGACTGGCAGGAGTCAGGTAGATATTGATACGCTTGTGGAGAGACAACCACATCTTTGGGTTCCTCGATGATTTGTCCTTCCACAAAAATACAGGATGTGAGCAAGCAGCTCAAAGGCAATAATATTATCCATCTCATATGATTCTCCATGGTACTTCTAGAAGTTAAGCATGCTTTAACTTTTTTGGCAAAGTATAGATTCATTTTAATAGATAGTAACAGATTCCATGGCTCGTTAAAAAATTAGTGGTGTGCAACGTCTAGGGCGTGTCATCAATTAGTTTTTCGAAGCGAAAATTGAGATAATTTGCTCAAATTTTAACTTGAATGAGGCGAATAGCCAGCTCTATTTAACGAATTCAAGCTGAAATTTGAGCAAATTATCTCGGTTTGCAGCCGAAAATACTAATTGATGACACGCCCTAGTGATGAACCAGAATCAGTATAAAAATGACGTGAGATATGAAGGGCAGTGAATAAAAAGGCGCTGCATCCTTGCAGCGTGAAGCATGGTGGTATGTTGCGCATCCTGTGCAATGACATCCTGTCGAAAAGTACCATCCTAGTTGCTAATTATATATGTTCTAATTTTTTTGTCACTGCCCAATTTGATGTCACTCATGTAAGATATTTCTCAAAAACCACTAAGAGATAACCACAGAACAGTGTGTCCCTAAAATGCTAAACTGACTGAAAAAGTGCGCACCACGGTATGCGCAGGGGAAAAGCAATTGTCCACCGCATACGTCATCCCATGCGCGGGGATACATCCGCTCAGAATGGCGTGCGAGCAGTTACGCGAAAAGTCTGGTTTGGCTTATTTTATTGGGTTGCGATATGATATGCTTTTTCTTGTGAAGTAACAGGTTTATAGAGGAGGGATGCTATGCCATCGTTTGATATTGTGTCTGAAGTGAATGAGGTGGAATTACGGCATGCGGTAGAAAATGCCAGTCGAGAATTAACTACGCGCTTTGATTTTCGGGGTGTTCTGGCGTCGATTGAATTAAAAGAGTTGGTCGTAACGCTAAAATCAGAATCAGATTTTCAGGTTCGTCAAATAGAAGAGTTGTTTCTCAATCATTGCAGTAAAAGAGGCGTGAATGCTGCTGGGGTTGAAATGGAAGACAAGCCTGTACACAGTGGTAAAACGTTTACATTGACCATGACATTTATACAGGGCATTGATCAACCTAATGCCAAGATCATTGTCAAATATCTCAAAGACCAGAAAATGAAAGTACAAGCCTCTATCCAAGGTGATAAAGTTCGTGTGACTGGCAAAAATAGAGATGATTTACAAGATAGTATTGCGCTATTAAAAAAAGCGGAAGAGATTGAGCTGCCTATGCAGTTTAATAATTTTCGAGATTAAAACTTAAAAAGCATCTTAAGCAGACCGGATTAAATCCTTATCATTTGTAAAAGGACCATGTGCCGAATGGTCTTTTTACTACTTCATTTCTTTAGACTTTGATAGACGCCAAGGCAATCCTTATATTTTTGCGGTAAACCATAATTAGACGGTGCTCTACACTGCGTAGACGCTGTAATGTATGCCTCTCTTCTTAGCTGTAATACTGGTAAACCCAAACCCTCTTTTTGGTTTAATGCGCTAAACTTAGTTTGGGCGTGTGCAAATACATATATTAAGGAGATAGCAATGCGTTATATCATTGGGTGGCTGTTAGGGGTGCCTCTAAGTATCTTGGTGATCATTTGGTTAGTATCACATATTTAATCGTGAAGTTAGGAACTACTATCACTTACAATAAGGATACACATCATGGTAACTAAAAATGTAAAAATTAATGAGCCGTATTATGGTACGCTCCATTTGCATAAACGGATTTCTTGGTCTGCTATTCTAATAGGGGCTTTTGTAGGCATTGGTTTAACCTTCCTGCTGAATTTATTTTGTGTTGCTCTTGGGGTAAGTGTGTTTACTGTAGGCAATGATGGGGCGATCGCTTTAGTGGTTGGTGGGATAATTAGTATGCTTGTGGGTATCATTGCGTCTATGGTGGCGGCGGGATATGCAGCAGGGTATCTTGGTCGCTTCTTGTGCCCACAACGAAATCTTGGCATTCTACTGCTGTCTCACCCATCAATAGTGGGATTAAACGGTAGTAGGTCCCATGCTTCCATTCGGTTCTTCTGCTACAGTTTGATAAGCTCTTATCCTACCAATAGCAAACAGGCCAACTCCCACTGCCATTAATCCAGCTGCTGCAGTCATCGGAATCATAGCATTCATCAGCAGTGCTACCCCAGCTAAGAACAACAATCCGCCTACCAATTCAGGCAAGAAGCGAATTATCCATGAGGACTGGGTTGTTGGGGGAGGGTTCTGGACATACCTACCGCTACTATTTAGTGCCGAATAGCATTCTTGTCTTTGCCTCCCTATACGAAATGTCTTTTGGATCATGAGCGCGGCATCTTTCCGAGCTTCTTTTACCAATGCGACTAATTCTCTGACAGTCCAGGGTGTCTCATCATTGACTATCTGCTCATGCACGACTTGTAAAAATTTGGTTACAAATGGTTTTGCATAGATGGGGCTCATACCATGATGGACTGCAATGTCACATAATTCCTTGCGGGTATAATTTTCTAATTTCCAAGTAAACGTACGCCGAGCTTCCGCATTCGACATGGCTCGCCGGCCATCCATTGTGATGGGGTTTTGGCTGGCAAACACCATAAATCCAGATGTTTGCGCTAATTCATTGGTTTCAAAATCATATCCAGATAACAGCGTATTCATTTCTTTTTCAAACATCGCTGACGCATTGATTTCATCGCTGCGCATAGCGCGACCGCCACGAAATCCAAATAAATATTGTTTTTTCTTTTCTTCGGGCTCCCCACCGCTTGGCGCGTAAATAGGGTCCTCTTCGACTAAAACACTGTCTAGCAATACAGATTTACCTTGTGCAGGTTCACCCTCGATCAAAAATATACCCAGTCCACTGACTTTTTGTTCTTTAGTTCTACCTGGAGCTTGTTTGAAGTGCCGTAACCGCATAAAGGCTTCTAACAATTGGAGCACTATTTTACGCGAATCTGTCAGAAAAAAGTCATCCGAAGCAATGGTGTGTTCAACCGTCGGTTGCCAAATTGGCTTCTCGGGAAACGCATTTGTAAAGGCTCGCGCATGTTGTTCATAGACAATTGCTTTGGTCATGTGATACACAAAGAAATAAGCAATGTCTTGGGGTGCAACATCTGGATAGGCCAAACAAGTACTGATGGTTAACAGCGTCATGGTGCATAATTCTCTCGGTGTTACGAGCACCATATGGCTGGGTAATCTGGCCATAAAAGTATAGGCCGATAAAATAGGGGTGAGGATAGGAGTGGGTTTAATATCAATACCCTCAAACAAGGGCTCTAATATTTCTTGTCCTATAAAGCGAGCTGGTAACGGGTCAAAAACACAAGTATTTCCATAACGTAAAAACAAGGTTGCGATTTTGCGCTCTCCCCCATAAGAATAAGGGTTTCCAATAAACATTGCTTTGATGTTTTTCGCTTGCACAGGGGTTAAATGATAATATTGGTCTTTGTAAAAGATGCCATATGGCAAGTCTTCAAACATAGTCCAATTGCTGGGCGAAATATTCGCCTCATCCCCAACCCACAGTGATCTTTTATGTTTTGCCTCCTCAAGCCACTGCGGTATGGCATCTAATCCATAATGTGCATCTGGATAAATACGTTTTACAAACTCGGTTTTACCGCCACCGGTTTTACCTAAAACAACCACAATCGACTCTTGCTCCCATATCGCTTCGATTTTTTGTTGACGTTGATGCATGACGTCGCCATCTTCGGCTACGTCGGATATGTCCTCAGTCAGTTTTTCCAAACCTTCCCAATTATTTTCGGAGAATGCATATAAATTGCTGTGGGTTTCTGCCTCCGCACGATGACGCAAAATATAACTCATGCGCTGTTTGAGCCGGATATAAGGCTCATCATCAGGACAAGCTTCTACTAAGCTATCCGCAAGTTCTATTGCATCAGGATATTGGGTGTTTAAGGACGTTTTCTTATTGGCTTTGAGCACGTCTATGTGGGTGCAGCCATCAAATACTGCAAATTTTTCATTGGGTGCAGATACCAAAATCAGTTCGCCGGAAAATTCGGTATTAAACACGATGAAAGGTGCTAAGCTATCAATCAATGCCGGTGTAAACTGTCCTTTTAACACAATTTTTTTGCCAGCATTTAATTCTCTCAACAAAAAAGATTCCGAGGTTTTAAACGTATATTTTTTCTGATCCACATCAAATGTGGGTGTGGTTTTGCCTAATAGTTGAGAGGCTTCTACCTCAGATATATCAATGACAAGGAACTTCGATGTGCGAAACTTTTTATCCAACGTGTGATCGACATCAGTAGATTGAATAAGTTTAACCTGAGACGATTGAATAGGAAATGGACCTTCACGTAATTGAAGTTTAACATTATGTTTTCTACATTCCGTAAACAATCTGGCCTTGTTCCCCGTAGAAATTTGGCCGGTTTGATAGACACAGAGCGTTTGATCGGAGTTAGTTTCTATCAGTCCGTCAGCATATATCATCCGCGGATCCTCGGGCTCATAATGCTTAAAAAACTTTGCCAGATACTTCGAATTTAACAGAAAGGGACCGAGTGCTGAGGTAGCGGTATCTTCTATAACTTGAGTTAAGCTATCCCAGGCATAACCAGATTGATGATAAGTGCTTATTTCTTTTCCAGTCAAACGCGTGTAATTCAATAATTTTTGTGCCCAGTACCATTGAAAATTCGGGTCATCTGCAGACAAATTATGTAATACCAAAGAGGTGCTACGGTCTAAAGCTTCGGACAATACCCCATCCTGCCAGTACCATTGATCCCTCATGATCCAATAACCCTCTAAACGAGCTTTCCAATTGTCTTGGCCATAAAACTCGATAGATTGTGTCGATGGTGGTGCAGTTTTGGGATCTTGGATACGCACCATTTCTAGATTGGGAGCTTGGCGAATAATGCATTCGGCTGTGTTCACCCCATACCAACTGTCATCTTTAGCATCTAAGCTGCGATCGCCCCAGCTACATAAATCTATTTCTTTGAGAGATGGAAATTCTGCGAAGTTAGTTTGAGTCCATAGACTATTTCTATATCCCTGATCTTGAAAATGAAAAATAAAGGTAAGAGATTCGAGATTTGAGGCACAAGCCATCAAGCTGTTCAATCTATTCGGACTTACCATACCAAACCAAGTGACTTTCTTTAACTTCTTTAAAGGCATCTGAGGCAACTCTGTACCCGGCCACATCTCAAATTCTTCTAGATTGGGTGCGGCGGCCAAAATACGTGGTAAACATTTTTCTAGATGAGGGGAAATGCCGGGGTTAGATAATCTAAACCCTATATATTTCAGATTAGGTAAAGCATTGCGCGCCAAGTCAAAGTCATCAGACACCAAACGGGGCTTTGCAAAAGTTAATTCTTGTAGTTCAGGTAAGCGTTCAAGCAGGAGTTGGAAGGCATTACCAGTCATAACATGTCGTGTATTGGCATCCTCTAACCTTAATACTTTTAAAGAGTGAGGTTTTGCGCTCTCGAGCAATGCAACCGATTCTTGGGTTAAATAAGGTGCAACATCTAATGTTTCCAGCTTAGGATTTTGATCTAAAATAGAAAATATTTCTTGCAAACTGACATATTTACCATCTAGTTTAAACGATTCCAAAACAGTACAAGCAAATTGAAATTGAATATGAGGCGCTTTGTGGTGGTTATTAAGATGTAATGTAATATGAGCCAAGTTAGTGGCCTGTGCAATAATATTCGATAAAATGTAGTTAGTATTGCCCGTGTCATGTCGTCCTCTGCTCACATAACTGGTTTCATAAGAAAGCATTTTTAATTTTGACCAATCAAAATCAGTTAGTTGTTGCAGATCACCCTCAAGGGCCTCAATATTCAAACATTCAATCTGGTTGGGATCTGAACCAAATATTTGGTGTACCAAGCTCGTTTCAGTGGCATCTCCACAAAAAAGTTTGATGGTTTTTACAGAAGAAAAAACAAGGGTTTTTCGAACCTTATCTGAACCATATGCCACAATATTTCGGCTTTCTGGTTCAACATTTAGTTGTACCAACGGCGCTTGTCTAAAGCTATGAAATCCGCCTAATGTTAGATGTCTTATTGGGGTATCTGGAATGCAATCTATCTCAATATCAAAATCGTCATCGACAACAGTTAGTTGCCATTTTTCTGTTAGCTCAGCCTTTCTTGCTTCGTAGCCAAGCCACTTTTTATTATTAATATCGCTGCTAAACGCGATTCGTTTACTGGAATCATAATCAGGGTCCATCAAAAAATTGAGTTCAAAATAATCTAAACATAATAAGTTTTTCAAAGGCGTGTTAAGTGGGGGAGACCGCAGCCTTACGTAATGCTTCATTGTCGGATGCTGCAACATGAATGCGATAATCTTTTAATTGTAAATCTAGGGTTTTTAGGGAAAATGGAATCCATTGTCCGAGTTTATGATAGTAGATTTGGAATTGATGTTTGATCAAATCACGCAATACTTCCTTTAATTTAAACTGTTTATACGGCGTCCAACTGCCTGCACTCCAGTCATTTAAAATTAAAACATTAGGCGTCGTCTCTTCGCCGGAAGGCTGACCTTCGTAATAAACTTTTTCCTTATCATCCAGGAGTTCGTCCATACAGATGTCTTCGCCCTCGTAACTATACGTGGTCGCACTACTATGCGCCTTGTGATAATAGCGGGCAGGATAATTTGGCATGTTGATGACTTCCTAATAAAATTTTTAAATAAATTTAGCTAAACCGCAGCGTCCATGGCATGTTCCCATTCAGCAAAGACATTGTTTTCACCCAATAAATCAAAGATGCCAGCTTTTTGCAGCTTGTCTTCAATAGCTTTATTGGCTCCACACAGAATGACACGGATGCCCTGTTTTTGGAGGTCTTTGATACTATCTTCTAATGCTTGTAAACCGGTAAAATCTACCAAAGGTACCCAACCAAAACGAATAATCAGGGTTTTGGGGTTGAAATGAGCCGCGCTAAATGCATACTCAAATTGTTTGACGGCACCAAAGAAAATAGGGCCCTCAATCGTATAAGTCAGCACATCCTGCTCTTGCTTAGTGGGTTGATTTGAAATCGATTGTGCACTGGCAGCAGGATCTTGATTGACTTCAACACTGGCGGCCATGCGGTATAAAAAATGGCCTACGGCTAGCAGTACGCCAATATTCACCGCCATCACCAAATCCACGAAAATGGTTAAGCCGAAAGTGACTAGCAAAATTAAGATATCGGCTGCAGGTGCCCGTTGAATCAATGCAATAGCATGCTTGACTTCGCTCATATTCCAAGCAACTACAAACAATATGGCTGCCAGAGTAGTCAAAGGGACGTCGACTGCGAGAGGCGCCAAAAATAAGATGATCAATAACAAAGTAAGCGCGTGAATCACGCCAGATATTGGGCTATTGCCCCCATTCCGGATATTGGTCGCGGTACGAGCAATGGCGCCTGTTGCAGCAAATCCGCCAAACATAGGTGCGACAATATTGGCAAGTCCTTGTCCCATTAATTCACGATTAGAATCGTGGCGCGTGCCGCCCATACCATCTGCAACAACAGCCGATAGCAGGGATTCAATAGCACCGAGCATGGCGATTGCGAACGCGGGACCGATTAATTCCAATACTCGAGCCCAAGATAGGTCAGGCAAGTGAAAAGACGGTAAGCCTTGTGGAATGCCACCGAAAAGACTTCCAATCGTTGCGATACCGGAAAAATGAAATACTGTTTCTAAGGTCGTTGCGAAAACCAACGCTAAAAGTGGGCCTGGCACTCGGCGCAAACCTGGCAGCTTATTGCCATATAGGACAATCATGAGAGATAGCAAGCCTAATACGGTGGTATTTCCATTGATTTGTGGAAAACTCTGAAGCAATTGCCAGAATTTTTCATGAAAATGCGCCCCATGCGGAGTGGGTAAACCGAAAAAGTAGTGCCACTGACCTACCCAAATCGCTACGGCAATCCCGGCAGTAAAGCCTATAATGACAGGGTAGGGGATAAAGCGAATAATAGCACCGAAACGACAAATGCCCATTAAAAACAAGAGTAAACCCGCAAGAACGGTAGCGATTTGCAAACCTTCAATTCCGTACTGCGCCGTGATGCCTGACAAAACGACAATAAAAGCGCCAGTAGGTCCCGCTATTTGGAGTCGGCTCCCGCCGAAAAGGGATACCAGTAAGCCCGCGACGATAGCAGTGTACAAACCTTGCTCTGGTTTGGCGCCCGATGCGATAGCAAATGCCATAGCCAAAGGCAATGCGACCACGCCGACAATCATGCCGGAGATAATATTGGGCAGCCAATGCTGCTTTTGAAATAAGCCAGCTCGATAGGATTCTATTAATGTTTTCAACATGTTAATCCCACCAATAGGATATAAATGGCGTTATTATAGCATATTTTTGGTTTATTCAAGCATTTCTGAATAAATTATTGACATATGATGGTATTTTTACGCTTTATTGGATGGGATGAAACTATCTCATGACGCCGAGTTAAGCCTCATGCTACCCATCAATTACTTTTATCTCAGTAAGGGGTGGAAAACTGAGCCACGACCGTTAGAGATCGCTGTAACAATCTATTAGACCATTAATTGACGAAGTGCGCTTACTTTACCAATCACAGAGCGATACGCCTTAAGTATTGGTTTTGAACATAGCCTTGTTTAAAAGCACTTGATCGAGCAATAGATGGGTCAAAAAAGTGCAAATCAGTGCCGAGCTATTACTCGTCTTAATGGTGTTAAGCATTGGCCCTGTGGACAGATATAGCTATCTGTAAGCTCATCATACTTGAAGT
>CAIRCS010000025.1 GCA_903877115.1 uncultured Legionella sp. | reverse complement strand
GAAGTTTATACCGTATTACTCGTGTTCGTAACCCCAATTTAATGTATAAGGTGTTTTAAACCCCCTCACCCTAACCCTCTCCCCCACGCTGCGCGCGGTGGAGAGGGGATTAATCATTAGAAAGTCTGCAACAACGCCGGATTGTCCGCGGGATCAATTTCGATCTATCTTTGTGCAATATACTTATGCACTGAGCAAAACCCCTAGATCTCTTGGACAAGCCGCGTGACGTAGGGCTTTCGAAATTGAATTGTCAACAGACACTGGATTCTGCTTATCTACTTGAGCGAAGAAAAGTAATTGGCATACGGATTTATTTGAGGTAAATCAATCGCTTGCTCGAACTCACTCAGGCGTATGTTATGCTGCGTGAGCGTTACCGAACTAGCATCCATTACGGAATGCCCGAAATTATATAAAATGCGCTCTTGACCCTGACAAGCAGCCGCATCTCGGGTCGCTTGTATATTGCGTACTTCTTCGTTTTTCTTTCTGTAAGCACTAAGGGTGTCTTGTCCATGGCGTTGGGTGAGCATGTGTAATGTTTGATGAGGAGAGAGTACTAAGGAGCTGGCGTTATTTCCGCCAAAGCCTTTAGAGTTAATAATGACAGCCTGTAAGTTTTCACTTTGAATAGGCATATGATCCATCAATATATTGAGATGAGAATGATAGACGTCAGGCGCGATGTGATCAATCGTCTTAATCCCCGGGATCCATCCATGTTGCCACACACCAAGGCTGGTACATAGTTGATCTCCGGCTGCTACACTGATGGAATGGCCAACATAAGATTTGACAGCAGACACTGGCCACGCATCAATACTAAATGTTTTGGCAACTTCGTTTAATATATGGCTTTCAGTGGTACGATTTTGGGGTGTTCCGGTGCCGTGAGCCTGTACATAGGTATTTTGTAATCCAGTTTGACCAAGCATCGCTTTGGCTAAAGCAGCTGCTTTGGCGACTGTAATATAATTTCCAACGCCAGGACTTGCGATTGATTTCTTATTCGCATCAGCGCTGACAAACGTATCTGCAACGGAGCCATAAATGGTTGCACCGAGCTCCAAAGCCAGTTCATCATCCATTAAAATGAAAAACTGTGCAGATTCAGCCAAGGTGAATCCTGTATTGGTCGAAAAGGGTCGGCAAGCCCGACGATGATTCGGCTGGTCGGTTTTGTCCAATTCACACAAGCTGTGATCGGTGGCCAATGCACTCATGGCACGAAACCCCTCTAGAATGTCAAACACCACTGGTGCTTCAGCATTTCCAACAATGACTACTTTGCTTTTTCCCTGTTGAATATCTAAACATCCTAGCCGCAAATTGTATAGAAAAGAAGCGCATGCACCGATGTTGTTTCCAGTCGTACCCACACTATTCAGAATATAACTATTGATAAAATCCGCAGGCATTTCTGCAAACGCTAACGGTAGCATCTTTGAGTTGATTCGATTGCCACAGAGTGGCTGACGAAATAGACCCCCATAAGAATGTTCATCGACTTGCGCCAAACCAGAGCCTGCGTACACAGAGATTTCATCGGGCTTCACGTGTTTTAAAATTTGTTCCCATTCTACGCCAAGTGAGTTCAGCGCATCGGAGGCACCATATACCGTAAGGATTAGTCCGCGAGGATGATGATGTGAATGATATAATTTTCCGGGGTCAAACCCTGTAGGAATTTCTCCAGCACTAGATACTTCAGAACTTTTCGTATCTTGAACGAGTACGGATAACGGGGTCTTAAATTTTGCTGTAATCATAGCGTCTGGCAGTTCAGTGATGTCTGCTTGACTTGCGATTGCTTCGGATAATTTATGGTGTTTTAAATGCAGCTCAGCAGGGTGGTCGCCGGGTTCTAACGTTGCTTTATGATGACAAAGTACGTGATCGGGATCGAAATTTTGCATACGTCGAATCAGCGTACCTTCTTTGATAGCGGCAATGGTTTCAGCTGAGATGTGTTTTTCTGATGGCAAACCCATGCGCTGTGCCAAATCCTGCCAAGTAGGCTCCATCTCAGCGGCAGAGAGTGCATCACATACCATGCGTTTATAACTATGAGAATTTGAACTACGGCCTGCTGCATTGATTCCGCCGAATCCAACAATCACCGGTAATTTGATCATTTTGACCCGCGTAAACTGATTTTGCTGCAGATGCTAGTCGACAAATATTGATCTGTCAACTGCTTTTGCTTATTTATGTTGCAAGGTAACCGGCTAGAAATAACCTTCTACTCTGGCCAGGTCCTAGGTCAAAACCTCAGAAATGAGATCCAGGTTGTCGGGAATGGTATGCGTACGTTGCATAGTAATTAAATGATTTTTCCAAATTTTGGCATTGGGCAATCCGTGAGCAAGATTGAGCAATGGTTTGAGCAAGATGCTGAGAGGCGTATGGGGGATGGTCTGTAGATAGCTGAAGTATTCTTGGGTAATTTGCCTCCGTGATTTGACTGAGAAATCCGGGTATAAGGCATGATGAATCAGGGCAATTGCGTAAGGGTTATCACAAGCGAGACGTCCTAACATTACCCCATCTACTTGTTTTAAATGATCTGAAACTGCCTCCAAGGTCCCGATATTACCATTGATCACAAAAGGAAGATGTGGCAATTCTCCCTTGATTTGATAAACATAGTCGTAGTTCACTGGTGGGATGGTGCGGTTTTGTTTTGGACTCAAACCTTTCAGCCAAGCTTTGCGTGCATGAATGATGAATTTATCACATCCGGCCTCGGCTAAACGATGAATAAAATCAGAAAAAAAACTATAGCTGTCTTGATGATCAATCCCAATTCGGGTTTTAGCCGTGATGGGTAAGTGAGTATGTTGTTTGAGTGTACGAATAATCTTGGTTACTTGCTGCGGTTCATTCATCAAACAAGCCCCAAAATGGCCAGAAAGAACTCGGTCACTCGGACAGCCTAAATTGAGATTGATCTCAACATATCCCAAGTCTTGTGCCTGCTGGGCTGCAGCAACCAACGCATCCGGATCTGAGCCGCCTAGTTGTAATGCCAAAGGGTGTTCCATGGCCGAAAAATACAAACAGCGTTGAGGATGATTAGCAATAGCTTGCGGAGTTTGCATTTCAGTATAGAGAAGGGCTTGCGGTGCTAGGATGCGCATGAGGACGCGAAAATGCGTATAGGTCCAGTCTATCATGGGGGCTATGGATAAAGGTAGGCGCAACATAGTTAAGATCTACTGGGTGAAACCCGCTATGATATCACTTTATTAAGAATGATGAAATGATTGACAATTTGCATAATTTGCGGGGGGCTCCGTCAATCATGGCACTGCTTATTTGCGAATATGCCAAACTGGTAAGCAGTTTGTATGGTTACCTTTATTTTAAGCTGGCGTCATGCTTTCAGTCCGGCATTGGAAAGGCACTCTGTAGCATGGTCGTTAGGTATATTTATCACACCATGACGTTCGGCGAATTTAAAAAATGAACATTTAGTGCATTGGTCTACGGTTTTGATTGGATTCATCCTTTCTACATAAGGCACCACAAAGAGCGGAAACAGGGTAACAGTAATCATAATGCCAGCCCCAACAATGGGTATCCAATATGCAGACGCAAGAGGTGGCAATAACAGTACGGATCCTAACACCAATAACGCCTTTTCTAGGATATCAATCATACGTGCAAACATGATGTAACGCATATATTGATCGATGCAAGTGGTGTAACCCTTATAGACAGAATAACTCTGATCGTTTTGCATCGATAATTGCGTCTTTTGCTCATAGTAATGTTTGATGACGGTAATTCGATGGATATCTGTAACAGCTCTGATAATAGCACATAATAATTGGCAACATTGTAATACACACGTGCAGTAAGCAAACCAATTACGAGCCAATACGAAGCCAGTTAATAACCCGGTTGTCAACCAAAGAAAATCATTTGCTAATTCAGACCAACGTCGATCGAATTGCACTGCTAAACGTGTTAACAGTAACAGCTCTGCCTCTTTTCCTTTAGGAAAAAATGTATGCTTTAAAATAATAAAGACATTTACTAATAGCCTTGGTGCAAAGAAAATCCAAGCTTGATGAGCAATGATGGGTGCTAAATTCATATCCATTGTATTGATGCTATCTTTCAATGCTGCAGGCCCCCAAGCCATCATCATCAGCATAAAAAATCGCCATCCTCGTACAAAAATAAGACGAATTGGATTCAGATCTCTGGTCTTATCTCGCAACCATTTGCTTTGATAGGGTAAATTGTTAGGACTAGGGTATGGTTGTATTCTTTTTTCAGTCAGTTGTAATAACATATGACTTAATAAGTCACGATCGCGCGCACAGCGCGCCGCTTCTTGAGGTGCTTGCAGATAATCACGATATATTATCTGTTGCGATTCTGAGATAAGAATAACCCGATTTATTAGATCGATCAGCTCTTGCTCGCTATTGACTGAAATTGATTCTTCAGATGATGATTGGTTTAATTTTGACCATAGATGGGTTTGACATATTTGATAATCAATATGCATCACCGCATAATTTATTGCCGATATTTCAAAAAAATTAAGCGGTAATGCAGAGATTTTTTGTTCAATAACTTTATCATCAAAATAATTTGAACTAATTTGTAGTGGCATCATCATTTCTTTTAGCTGAAATAAAGACATGAGATAGCTGGGCCTAATCTTTTAAATTATATCCTTTATTCTTAATGATGTTTTTTGCGCTATCGTTTTTAACTAAATAACCAAAAAAAACTTTTGCGCAGTTGTTATCACGAGCATGCGCTAATAATACTGCGGTTTGTTCAAATGGATTATATAAATCAGTAGGAACAATCCATTGTTCAGTCGATGAGGTTGCCAGCTTTGCTTGCGACAAGGAGACAAATGCTCTATCAGTTTTACCTTGTTTAAAATCGGTGAAAACATCTTGCGCATTATTTGCGTAAACAATTTTTAATTTATCTAGTGTATAGCCTAAAGCCTTTAGTGTTTCTACTGCAGCTTGACCATAAGGCGCATCCTTGGGCGCAGCAATTCCAATAGACTCTTGCTGAAAATGAGGTGGTTTGTTATCCAAAGGTATATGACTCAGCATGGCAAGTTTTCCCATGGCATAGACTTGTGGCGGAACTAATGCTAAGTCTTTTTTACACAACTCTTTAGTATAGTTTGCGTTAGCAGATAAAAATAAATCAAAAGGTGCACCTTCTTGAATTCTTTTATATAGATCGCCGGAAGATCCCTGATTTATCTCGATGTTTTGACATTTTGGATATGCTTTTTTGAAATGAATGACAATTTCTTCAAGCGTTGATGTAAAATTAGCGGCCACACCTATGACACTAGGACCAGCATTCTCAGTAGCACTAGCTAATGGGGAATTATCAGGGGCAGTCGTACTGACAGCTGGATCTGCAAAAGATATACCTTCTAATCCAACAGTGACGAGCATGGCTGCTAGGACATTTAAAATACATTTTTTATTTTGACTTAAAAGCATCGCGATGGCCATTTCGAGATATCCTTATATTTATCTGACAATAGAGATTTAAAATATATCAATTAGGATTGTAGGACAAATCGACTGTGTTGCATAGTCATGCTTTGGTGCTTAACAAGCGGTGCAGTTTATTGGGTACAGTTCAGTTCATGAGGTGAAACATGCTATGATATCACTTTTTAGTGATGATTAAATGATGGATTACTTGCATGATTTGCCACAAAACGCAGTTGAATTAGTCAAGGCTTATTTATTGTCTTTACAAAAAGAATTGTGTCAAACTTTTCAAAATTTGGATGGAAAGGGGCAGTTTTTACAAGATGAATGGCAACGCCCACTTGGTGGCAGTGGCTTGACTTGTGTTATGCGGGATGGCGCAGTGTTTGAAAGTGCTGGGGTTAATTTTTCGCATGTATACGGAGAACAATTACCGCCTTCGGCAAGTGCTTCACGCCCAGAATTGGCCGGCTCCTGTTTTTCTGCGTTAGGCGTGTCCATAGTCATTCATCCTCACAACCCTTTTGTCCCAACAACGCATGCTAATATTCGATTTTTTGTTGCTGAAAAGGAAGATGGCTCCTCTATTTGGTGGTTTGGAGGGGGATTTGATTTGACGCCCTATTATGGATTCGAGGAAGATTGTCGTCATTGGCATCAGAATGCCAAGGTTGCCTGTGATCCCTTTGGTTTAGAATGGTATCCTCGATTTAAAACTTGGTGTGATCAATACTTTTTTATCAAACATCGCCAAGAGGCGCGTGGTATAGGCGGTATTTTTTTTGATGACTTTCATGAAAAAAACTTTGAGCATAGCTTTGCCTTTCTACAAAGTATTGGCGATCATTTTAGCTTAGGTTACGCGCCGATTGTTGAAAAACGGCATGCTCTGACCTATACAGAGCAACAAAAGGCTTTTCAATTGTATCGCCGTGGTCGGTATGTTGAGTTTAATTTGGTGTACGACCGAGGCACTTTATTTGGATTGCAATCACTGGGTCGCACTGAATCGATTCTGATGTCATTGCCCCCAGTTGTACACTGGCATTATAATTATGCACCAGAACCAGGTACTCCCGAGTACCAGTTATATTATGAGTTTTTACCGGCGCGAGATTGGTTATGACTTTGAAAAAAAAATTTATTCGCTTGGCCCTCGAGAGCCAGGTACTGCAATTTGGGAGTTTCACTCTCAAATCTGGGCGCCAAAGTCCTTATTTTTTTAACGCTGGCTTGTTTTATGACGGCGAAGCGTTGCGCCAATTGGGGCACTGTTATGCGCAGTTATTGTTAGAAAAAAAAGTAAATTGTCAGCATCTTTTTGGCCCTGCCTACAAGGGCTTTACATTGGTAACCGCGACCGCAATTGCTTTGGCAGAGCAGGGGATTGCGACCAAAGTCACATTTAACCGCAAAGAAGCGAAAGATCATGGAGAGGGCGGGGAGCTCATTGGTGCGCCTTTGAGCGGTAAAATTGTAGTGATTGACGATGTGATCACGGCAGGAACGGCGTTTCGCCAGGCAGAGCAATTGATTGCGCGCCATCATGCCCAGATTTCTACATTAGTGGTCGCTTTGGATCGCTGTGAAAAAGGGCAGGGTGATGTGTCAGCCATAGCCGAAGTCAAAGCGCGTGGCATCGAAGTGTTATCTATTATTACGTTATATGATTTGATAGACTATTTGGAAGAGGAACAGTCTGTTACTCAGGCACGAGTGCTGCGTGATTACGCGAGTACTTGTTAGGAATTAAACACTAAATCCAATGAAAAGAGATTAGGGTTGTTCGTAAGTCCTGATAGAACAGCCCGGATTGCGGTCCTGTGGACCTTCAACCGGGCTCTTCAAGTAGGCTTTAATTCAACTAGGATTGAAATGAGGTTAGGGGATTTGCATTTTCTGGCGCAACGGTTGAATTGAGCTCAGTTTCAACTTCTGGGAATAAGCCAAATTTTCCTATCGAATGTGCCATAGATACAGACTTCCGCGCGTCTTCAGTAGTGATGAGGATGCCTAATAGACCTACGATAAAATTTTTCAGTGTTGCAACAAAACCAGCCACTGCTTGGCGCATTTCTTCAATATTCTCAAATCTTTCTTTGTCTTCATGGCGAATGTAAGATAAGTCAATATTGCATACTGTTTCATGTAATTGCACGGGACGTTGGTAGGCCGTATCAATAGTGGCCTCTGAAATATGGCCTATATGGACTTCCTTTTCAATGAGATCAATCAATTCTTTGGGATCTTGGTCGGGCTCATTGGGTGCCAATTGATGTGTAAACATCAACATATCAGCGCCAGCATTGATTGCCAGCGTGATGGCCTGTTTTAAGCCAAAATTGTCGCGAATCGCCAACATTTGCATGTCATCTGTGATGACAACACCGGAAAAATGCATTTTTTCTCGGAGTAATTCAGTTAAGATTTTATGGGATAAGGTGGCTGGAAGTCCTGAGTCGTCCAATAGCTTCTGCAGACAAGGTTGCTGGAAATCCATAGGCTTCTCTTAAGCGATTCACTTTGCCACCCTCGTAATCGACTCCAATCAGAAATGGGAGATCGGGGCGTTGATGTTGTTGATGTCCTTCATGGTTAATACTTTGTAACTGTTGATTCAAAGATTGAACTTGCTCTGGATTGATGATGTTTTTGCCGACCAGTTTGCGATCATAGAGAATGACGCCGCCTAAATTGTTGGTAGTCATGATTTGAGCAATGGGAGTATCTTGATTAATCGTATCCCCTTTGAAGCCAATGATAAGCATTTGGCCAATTTTATCGCGCAAGCTAATCTCTTGTGCAAAGCTGTTATGGCATAACAGAATGGATACTAAAAAGGCTGTTGTGCTGATAAAATAGCGCATAGGATAGAATTTCCATGGTTTAAAAAGTGGCATTATATCATATTTCAATACAATTTATATATTTGCAAGACCGTAGCTCCCCTGGCACTTCATCCAGAGCGCATTTTTTTGCGCGAAGGATCTCCGAATTAAGCACCGTGCCGACTTCAGGAGATCCTTCACTGTGTTCAGGATGACGTTCCTAGGGAGTTACGCAAGACCATGTTTGTTCAAAATATTTGCAATTTTAAACAGTTTTGGTATAGTAACGCTTAACGTTTGCTTGATGATTGCTTATGCAAAGTCATATCCAAAGTAGCCACTCTAGACTCATCACCACTGATCAAATTCATAATCAGAATTGTTACCGGTTTTTAAAAAAATTGAGTTTGCCAACAGCGAATAGGGATCTTGTGCCAGAATTTGAGCGTGTTGTTTACGTTCAGCAATCTGATTATGACCAAAGTTATGCGTATGGAAGTTTGTATACTCGATTGATGGGTCGTCTTGACGGCATCATTGCGACTGGTGCATTAGCAGGATCTGAATGGGATGATTTTTTCAGGTCTCTTTATCAAAATGACAACGATAATTTGGTAGAAACTTATCAAATGATGCGAGATTGTGTTTTAGAGAAATCGCCCTCTGGTTTGTCAGTTCAACAGTTGCTTAGTCAAAGGTGCGATGAGAATGGATACAACATCAATCAGATCACTCCCGCACGGTTTGGCTCTAAGCCATTTCTTTGTCTCGCGATGGTTCGGCCTAACTATAAACCGAGCCATTGGACCAATTTATCCTCAGTACGCCGTTATCGTTATAATGCACGGGCGGTTTCTCAAGAACTGCGCATGGGAACCCAAGGCCAATATGATGGCTATATTTCACGGGTTGATCCTGTATTCAAACGCTTTTTGCGTGCACAAAAATCACGAAAGTTGAATGCGTCTATTACGCATATTTATTTTAATAATTTACCGCAGGACTTATATCCATTTACCTACCAGAGGCTGTATGAGGGTAATTTGACCCGAGCATTACAGGGTTTAGAGCAAGAATTCTCTAATATTGCAGTGATAACACTTCCTGCTGCGATGGGTTTAATGGCGCATGGTGATATAGTGCATACCGATGTAGTTTTCAAGCGCCACATAACCCAACAGCTATTTTTGGATATTGCGCTTGAGTCTTCTTTGGCAAAACAAATGATCAAAGATTTTCATATAAGTAAGAAGATTCGCAATCTGCTATTTGGCACAATAGAAAATGAGCAAGCTGTCATAAAACGATTATTGGAAGATAGTTTTCAAAAAATGGGTCTCCACATTCAAGAGGAGTTGTCTCCAGCACAGCGCCAGGCGGTATGGTTTCATTTTATAAAATTTGAACTTCCACGGTATATTATCACCAAGCTTCAACCAGACACCTATAATTTTGCTTGTAAAGATGCGATTGACCGCGGCGGTATCTCATCTGCCTATTATAATTTATTAAGTTCTTTCTCCACCAACCAGCCCATGAGCCGTGATGAATTTGAGCAGGCCTTGCATGCCGCGCCTTTTATCGTCAAAGGTCGCGGGATGAATGATCATATCGACATTATTTGGAATGCCGTTGATCAATACATCGCTGCGCAAACAACACTGCTTCAAAATACGAGTAAGCAATGGCTCATTGACTGGCGCGATGTAAATTGTCCCGGAGCACGTGCGGGAGAATTACTTGAGCGCCGTTTGAGTGATTGTATCGCAGATTTGGAAAGTCGTTCGAGCTCATCAGTGGAGGGTCGTGCTCTGGATGTTTTGCGCGCAATAAAACGGTGCGATCGGTCATATGCGCAAAATCATGCTTTATTTTTAGACGTTGTTGTGTCTAGCTACGCGTTTTGCCAGGATCCAGCGTTGCTCTCAGAGGGTAAAAAACTCATGCATTACGACCATCTCATTGAAAAAATGCTGACGTGCGATGAGCTGCCTGTATCCTGGATGGAAATCTTTTTAAGGTTATTAAGATTTTTATGCTGTATGCAACAACCCCGTATATCTCATACGAAGCCTTACGCAGATTTAATTGGTAAAATGGGGCAATGGGGATCTGTTTCAAAATCGACAGAAAATAGATCTGATAATAAGCTTTGTATATTTGGGCGTACTACGTCGCTATCTATGCAATCTAATTGATAATAGCGAAAATAATCAATATCGAATATATTATATTATGGTATATTCTGAATGTGAATGACACTCATGAGTTCACTTGCTTATAGCAAAAGCCAACGGATAATAGATTCAGTGGCATTACTGTTTGTTGGGGGTATTCATTATATTTTTTTCTGTAATGATTTCTTTGACTAACCAAATTCATAAATGGGCGCATACAACTCACCCCCCCATCTTGGTTAAATTACTCCAAAATATGCGTCTTATTTTGAATCCTAGAAATCATATTCAACATCATATTGCACATGATATATATTATTGCATCACTACAGGGTGGCTTAATTATATTTGTTATAAAACCCAGGTTTGGGAGCGATTGACAGGTATAAAAAATAAAAACTGAAGCTGGATTTTGCGGTCAAGTCTTGGGACGTAAGGGCTGAGATCATTGTTGGATAGGCTATTTTTGAATCAACAATTCTTTAACCGACTCTTCAAGCTTGGTTGTCAGCGCTTGTAAACTTTGCTTTTGACTCAATCCCACAATATGCTCTGGCATGATTGCCTCCCCAAATCGTATTTGGATAGGATTGGGTCTAATAAACCAATGGTTTTTAGGTAATGCTTTTCCGGTTCCAATAATACCTGCTGGAATAATCGGCAAATTGAGCTTGTACGCTAAATACACGGTACCCGGTTTAAAAGAATGTATTTGGCCGTCTTGAGAGCGTGTTCCTTCCGGATAAATAATTAAAATCTTGTTTTGTGCTTTAGCTTGCTCGCATTCTTTAATCAAGCGTTTGAGTTCTGCGGGTTTGGCCTCTCGATCAACCAAAATTAAATTCATGAGGTATTGTGAAAAACTTCTTTTATTAGGGTTGGGTTGGAAATGATCTTTGGCTGCCAACATATTAAAATCTTGGAAGGGGCGGTTTAAACCTAGCATGAGTGCAGGCGTATCTATATGGCTACTATGATTAGCACAGACAATAAAAGGAGCATCAGGAAGCTGGGGACAGTTAGTTTCCAATTTGCAATATTTGTGTAATACAAACCAACAAAATTTTTCAAAACCTCGTTGTAGTAAGTTGTTCATAATGCTAACCTGAATTCCTTGTCCATGGATGAATATTATATCAATGACACGAAATATGAAATGGTGGGGTTGGGGTGCAGAAGGAAAAGAAGCGAATCTTTCTAATATGCCAAAATTTTTGCCTTATGTTGAAGATTTATTAGGCTGCGACACCACTCAAAAGCAGGCAATCATTGCCTTAGATGACATAACTTTGCCGTCTGTTATTGAAAACAACGATTTTGTGCAATGGATGCAAAAGACTTTTTCAACAGACCAATTACAGCAGGATAAAAAAGCTCGACTTATTCATTCGTACGGCAAAAGTTATCGTGATTTAGCCCGTATCCGACAAGGCCAATTTGTACGGATTCCTGACTTGGTGATCTTTCCAAACAATCAAAATGAAGTTTCTTTACTGATCAATGCTGCCATCGCGCACAATGTTTGTTTGATTCCTTTTGGAGGAGGTACCAATATAGTCGGTGCGCTAGAGTCGCATCAACATGAATCAAGAATGATTGTGTCGGTCGATATGAGTCGCATGAACCAGGTACTTGAAATCGATGCAATATCACATACGGCTTTGATTCAAGCGGGCGCCTTCGGGCCTGAGATTGAGGCTCAGCTTAATGCAAAAGGGTTTACGTTGGGTCATTTTCCTGATTCGTTTGAGTTTTCTACGTTAGGCGGTTGGCTTGCCACTAGGTCTGTAGGTATGCAGTCTCACCAATATGGATCTATATCTGACATGGCTTTGGCAATTAATTGCGTAACACCCCAAGGGCTGATCACTTTAAATCCTTATCCACATGCCTCTATGGGACCTGATTTAAATCAGTTGATTTTGGGTTCGGAAGGACGCTTTGGTATTATCACGCAAGCTGTTATGAAAGTTCACCCTGTCCCTGCGACGCAAGCTTTTGGTGCCATTTTATTTCCTAATTTTTCGGCAGGCATTGCTGCTATTCAAGATTGTGTTGCGCATCAAACCTTACCACATATGATGCGCTTGTTGGATGTCGAAGAAACGCAATTGAGCTTTCATTTCAAATCTAAAAAATCTCCGTTTCAAACTATAATAGATAAATCGATGAAAAGAATTATTAGGGTAGTTAAAAACATAGATTTTTCCCAATGTTGTGTGGGAGTTTTGGCTTTTTCAGGGACCACAAAGCAAATTAGATTGCAACGCAAGCAAGTGCTCAGTGCTTGTAGAAAGCACGGGGCAGTGTATCTGGGAGCAAAGCCGGGTAATGATTGGTATCAGCGTAAATATGAGTATCCTTATTTACGAGATGTTATCATGGATTTAGGGTGTGTGGTTGATGTCGCCGAAACCACTGTACTTTGGAAAGATGTTGCAACTTTGTATTCTAAAGTAAAAGAAGCGGGATATGCCGCGATGGCAAATTGCATTCCTGAGAAAGCTTTAGTCAAATTAAAAAAACCGGGTTATTTCGGCTGCCATCTATCTCATCATTACCAAAGCGGGACATGCTTATATTATACTTTTGCTTTTATGCCGCAAAAAGGTCAAGAACAGGAGCAATATGATGCAGTGAAGACGGCCATTACCAATGCGATTGTTGCTCATAAAGGGAGTGTATCTCATCATCATAGTATTGGTTTTGAGCATGCCAAATGGTTGCCAGATATGTTGAGCAACCCTGGAGTAGCTTGGCTTCAAAACATAAAGGCTGGTATTGATCCGCAATATATTTTAAACCCCAAGAGTTCGGAACTAAGGCTAGCTGAGGACATAAATGGATAGTAATGATTCTCAATCGGTTGTGCTCATTACAGGGGCTTCAAGCGGCCTTGGTAAGGCACTGGCTGTAGTCTATGCAAAAGCCGGGCATAATTTACTATTGACTGGACGCGATGCCAGCGCCTTGCAAGAAACAGTTACCATTGCGGAGGATGCTGGAGTCGCTGTTTTCAGTATTGTTCAAGATCTTGCCGCCAATGATGCCATAGACAATGTAATGGCCTTTATCGAATCTAATCATCTGAATATTGCAATTTTGATCAATAATGCAGGGTTAGGTTCCCATTCAAATTTTGCTCATCTCTCAGAAGACGAAGCTCATATGTTGTTAGCGGTCAACATTCAAAGCTTAGTGATGCTCACAAACAAAATTGTTCCATTGATGGTATTGAAAGAGCAGGGATGTATTGTAAATATTGCTTCAGTTTATGCTTATGCATCTATTCCAGGGCAAGTACTGTATTCAGCCTCTAAGGCATTTGTAAAATCTTTCTCATTAGGATTGAGCCTTGATCTGAAGCGCTATGGCATTCAAGTCTGCTGTATGTGCCCTGGTTCTACAACCCAGACTAAATTCCGAAAGCGAATTGGATTGCAGGTTGAAACCAATCGTTTTTCTGCGTCTGCTGAAGTAATTGCAGAGAAGATCTATAAGGCTCTTAAAAAATCACCTCGTGTTTATGTCCCTCTTTGGTACAACAAACTGTTTGTTTTTTTAATGCAGTGTATCCCAACTGCTCTCATGACAAATGTTGGCGCATTTGTTGTGTATCGTTTAAGAAAAATTAAGGAAATTTCACGTGAGTAAGTCAAACCCATACCAGTTTATAGCCGAAAATTTACAACGTCACGGAGCTCAAGAAGAAAGTGTCATTGAGCTTCCAGAGCTTAATTTAAGACGAAAAGACTCGTTAGAGCAGGCTGATGAGCGTCTCAATCAAGCTGGGGTTACTGATGAGGTTAAAAACCGACTGCTCTCAAAAATGGCACGTGATGATTTTCATACCTACACTGCCAATATTGAAAATTATATTGGCACGGTCAGTATGCCATTGGGGTTGGCTGGTCCATTGTCCATTAAAGGTAGTCATGCAAATGGCGATTATTATATCCCACTGGCTACCACAGAAGCTGCTTTGGTTGCCTCGTATAATCGAGGGCTGAAAGTGATTCGTGCATCAGGGGGCTGTACGTCACTGGTCTTGAATAATGCAGTGCAAAGAGCCCCTTGTTTTGTATTTGATGGTCTTATTCAAGCAGCACAATTTTGTGTTTGGATTGGTGAGCATTTTTCTGATTTGAAGGAAGTGGCAGAACGTACTACGCGTTTTGGAAAATTACGTCATATTGATCATCATTTGGATAGTAATTTAGTAGTATTGGCGTTTCATTACAGTACAAACCAAGCTGCGGGCCAAAATATGGTTACATTGGCAACCGAAGCAGCTTATGAGTATATTTTGGCTTATTGCCCAATAAAACCCCGATCAAGCTTGATGGAAGCCAATGCTTCTGGGGATAAAAAAATGAGTTTTAGATCTATGCTGGGAGTGCGAGGGTATAAAATTACTGCAGAAGTTTGTATTCCCTGTGATGTGTTTGAAAAACATATGGGCACAAACGCTAAAGTTTTTTTAGAGCATGCGAGAGTTTTACAAGAAGCGAATGCATTAAATTTTAATTTAAATCCACATTTGCATTTCGCTAACGCGCTGGCAGCTATTTTCATTGCATGCGGTCAGGATGCGGCATGTGTGGCTGAAGCAGCGACAGGGATGAGTAAAATATCCTCTTTTGATGCAGACCATATATACGCCTCTGTCACAATGCCCAATATCATTGTTGGAACTGTTGGAGGGGGTACGAATTTACCTACACAAAAAGCCTGCTTAGATTTACTGAATTTAAAATGCAATGATAATTCTTCTGCAGAATTTGCAGAAATTATTGCCGGGGTCTGCTTGGCTGGTGAGTTATCTTTGGGTGCGGCCATTAGTAATGGGGATTTTGCAAGAGCACATAAAGTATTAGCCCGAGTCCGGCGTAAATCGGATGTGGAACGAGTGTGATAGGCTATGTATTATTAGTGGGCGTATTGGGAGAGGAACCGCCGCCGCCAGCTCTTAAGCTTAAATCAGAGTCTTCATGGCTAATGCGGGCTAAAAGTGGTTGTTTGGGTTGTTGAGACGAAAATATACTCAGTAGGTCGCTGGAGGGTAGGTGCAAGGGGGGCTCTGGTGGGGCTGTTGTGTGCTGACGTGGACTAGCGGCACTACTACTGGAGCTGCTAAAATTAAAGAAAGATAAAGAGGGAGAGGGCATCATAGTATGGCTTGCAGTATCGCTTGCCCCGTTTTTTTCCAGATAAGATCTTGTAGAATTAGATAGCTTCTGACTGCTTGTGATATCGCTGCCTTCCGCACAAAATCCAGCTTTTAAGCGTCGAATTTGCCAGGGAAATTCCGCTTGTTTGCCGGCATCTAAATCCTGGTCCGTGAAAAATAAAATTCCGGTTGTTCGTGCTGCGACAATTTTGTTATCAGGTGCACCACATAACAATCTAGCTCGCACAGGGATTTGGCAAGGAGCCTCATCCTGTATTTCTTTTCCTGTGATGGGCTTCCAGTAAAGCATTTCTTTGGAGTTACCTAAAACAAGCCATTTATTGGTCCAAACTAGGGCCTGTTTACAATTCATCCCCGACGCCTACGTGCCGCGGCTTGTCCGCGGCATCCAGGAGATGGTCAAATTACAACTGAGCCAATTTAATTGCTCATTCAATTGATAAATAAGAACAAACTCGTAATATAACG
>CAIRCS010000024.1 GCA_903877115.1 uncultured Legionella sp. | reverse complement strand
ATACCAGAAGAGTCCATCACCGAAGAGGTTTTCAATCGTTTGGGCGAGGATTACAAGCTAATAGTTTAAACCAAGGTATCGCAGAGAATTCGAATTTATAAATTGAGCCATAACGACTCTGGAAAAATTCATAATTTTCAGAAAAAACCTTTATAGCTTCCTCATCATTAAAATCAGGGGCTGCATTAAAAACATCTAACAGTTCTTGAATAACTTCTGTACGACTAAACCCATTGCGGGCAGTCACCTTCAGGGGTGAAAAAGTATAATATAGGTTATCAATCACCAAACAATTTTCCCCACCACTATTGCCCCCCGGATGTTTTAATCGATAAGCAGCGTCATTAAACACATGTTCAATGCTGACCGAATCCTGTGTAATAGCGGTAAAAAAGGAAAATAGAGGACTCCCGCCAGACTCAAACCCTTCTCTGACTGCTTCAAAATTGGAGCGCGTTATCCAAAAAGCTTGGTTGCCAAATTCATTATTGAAACGCTCATCCCCCAATACGTAGCGAATTCCAAACCATATGCCTAACTGACAAAAAATACCGCAATCAATAACGGTAGGACCTCTTAACAATTCATTTAAAGCAGCTGCAGGGGTAAATCCTGTATATTTTAAAGAAATAGATCCTTCGTCAGCAATAATCTCCCAATCACTGGGAACAAATTCATCCAGCGCATGGGGTGCGATAATATCCTCTCGGGAGCATATCGCATTCCACAGTTCAGCTAGATGATTGTTGTTATATAGCCCGGCATAGCGATTGCCATAAAACGCAACTCGTTCCTCGGGAAGCATATTGGCAAGCATAATAAAGCGCTGAACCCCTTCTTTGAAATTTTGCACCGTCAGTTCTTTCGGAGTAGAAAAATCAAACAAGCCTTGATTTAGTGGTGCAGACTCACCGCGAGATTGTTTGAGTTGTTCTATAAGTTTATGTTGCACGAGATGGTCTCAAATATAATCAGAGTGATTTTTTATTATCACACAAACTCCTTTGAATTCCTATGAACATTGCAAATAGTTTAGAGTTAAGCGCGCTCGCCAAGATACCTGTCAAGGGGTCAAAAGCGCTATTGGAAACTAGCCTGGACACAATCGAAGTGATAAGACTTAGAATTAATCAATTTGTGGATAAGTTTTTATAAGGCTATTTGCTCAAATTGGCCAACAACCCGCCAAAGAAATATAATGCATTGAAATTTATGATGTTTTTTAAAAAATTATCACACTGAAACCAAGGTATTTATCCACAAATTCTGTGGATAATCCTGTGGGTATCCCCTGGTTACACTTGCAAATACAGCCGATCTATCGCTTGTTCAGATCCTGCCAACATGGTGGCATTCCGTACGCAAACTCCTTTTTAAGCAATCCTCATTAAATAAGCGGACTTTATTAAATAAAAGAAATAGTTTGGGCCAAAGCTTAACCTACCATTTTTTATAGATATTTATTACATTCTGCTTAGTTTGGAAAAAAATGATAAAACTCTTCTAGAATGGAAACGCATACGCTATCATGATATTACGATTGATGCGGAGTTTTGAATAATAATGATACGGATCGCTTCCAGTATATGCGCTTGGAGTCTATGCTCAGTTTTATTTGCCGGCAGTCTCCAAAAACCTATCGATACGATCATTAATAAGATTGATCCTAAAATTAACCTTGGAATGTTAGTAGTTGATCTGAATACAGGCGAAACATTGTACCAGCGCGCGACGAAACAACCCTTTATTCCCGCCAGCAATATGAAATTATTTTCCGATGCGACAGCATTGCTTGCTTTGGGCCCCGACTACCACTTTCAAACCCAACTAAGCACCGACGCGGATTCGATTCAAGCAGGTACTCTCAATGGCTCTCTCTACCTCTCTCTGCCAGGAGACCCTTCTTTTTCCAGTACTAATCTTGCTGAATTATTTTCTAGCTTAAAAACATTAGGCGTATCCAGAATTGCTGGGTCTGTGGTTTTAGTGAGTGATTTTAGTCATACGCAAGCTCATCCGCCTGGTATCGTGTCCAAAGATCTGTATTACAGTTATGGCGCCTCATTAGCCCCGTTGATTATCGATGAAAATCGCGTCGCGATCACAGTCAATCCTTCTTGCCAAATTGGCCAACCTGCATTAGTAGAATACTCTGGACCGCTAGGAAGTTTTACTTTAGATAATCATGTTTCTACAGTTGCCGGACATGCAGACGGCATCAGTTTCACCACCACAGAAGATAATCATTTGATTATCCACGGCAAAATTGGACAACGCCAAGGTGCTGTCCAAGCACGCATTGCAGTGAAGAATCCTTTAAAACACGCCCAAGAATTAATAAGAGTGAGTTTACAAGAGAAGGGAATCACTCTAGATGGGCCCATTGTTTTAGGGGAAAGCAAACCATCCATGTTGTTAGCTACGCATTATTCTCAGCCTATTACCCGACTATTGGCAGATACATTAAAACCTTCCGATAATCTCTATGCCAATAGTTTGTTTCTCCATGCTGCGCGCAAAATTAAGGGTAGTCCTGTAGATTGGCAACAAGCAGAAGGCATCGTAAAGCAATTTCTGCAGCAACAAACCAGCATTAATATGCAGTCAGCAGTCTTAATAGATGGTTCGGGCTTATCTCGTCAGGATCTCCTCAGTACCGAGCAAACTGTTTCGTTGCTTCGCTATCTATATGAAAGGTTTCCACTGACTTATGAATACATAGCGGCCTTACCGATTGCTGGACAAGATGGCACGCTCAAACGGCGCTTTAGCAAAGCCCCTCAGAAAGGATTGATTCGCGCCAAAACCGGTACTATGACTGGGGTAATGAGCTTATCAGGATATCTGTATACTGCAAATGGACATACTCTAGCATTTGCTATTTTTATTAATACTCGTCCCGGCACCTCACCCAATGTCTCAGGTCGATACCGCTCCATGGTGGATAGTTTGTGTGCTTTTTTACTGAAACAAAAACCCAGCACCCATAGTTTTTTTACTTTCACTCAAACCCCACAAGCCCGCGTCGCCTACCAACAATATCCCTCCGATGCAGATAAATCGAAGCAACAAATTTTCAAATGGCGCCAAATAGAATATGCGCTCAAGCAAGCATTACAAGATCGCCCGATCACGATCTTATTTCGCGATAATCAATTAGTCATCGTAGATCACAGTGCCACCCCAAACACTGTTTGGTCTAGCTTACAAAAGATCACATCCAAATATAAAATTGCCGTAGCCCTCAAAAGCGCCACCGCGCCAAACCAAAACCAAAACTCAAAATTCCTCTGGATCTCTGATCCAGCCCAAAGCACTGGTCGAGAATGGACCATTCATGAAGCACTTAGCTAAAAATCACTCAATAACATTCAATAAATTGTGTCATCCCCCGTAGAAGGGAATGACACAGCTCTTTATTCAGTGCAGAAGTCATTGCGTTATTGACCTACGCTTTTTGCAAAAACTCACATCTTCGTCATATGTTACATATAGAAGGCGGCTACAATATGATTGCCGATCTGACGGAAATGATTCGCACACGACATATGAGTTTTCAGCAATATCATCTTTGGTACGCGCGATGGATCGTCAATATTGCAGGCTTAGACGGGCATGTGAATCACTTAGGCTCTAGATATCTGACCGAAACAGTTGCAGATAATGTTCTCGCTTTGAAAACAGAATTAGATCAATTATGGATTAATCCGCAATATCCCGTGGTCGACCGTTATTTGGCTTCTAGAGCAGAAAAACTAAAAGTCTCTAGTCCCTATATTGCATATTTGGCTGTGCATATGAATGAGAATACCCCGGAAAAAGTACGCGAAATTCATGCTTGGTTCGTACAACTATCCCCTCAGCAACAGCTGGATAAATTGCAAATATTTAAGACACAACTAACCAAAACCAAAGTAACGCCCACGTTCAAACCAACGGTATTAGCGACGCTTCGCGCTTTAGGTTGTTCCATATCAGAGACTTTGACGCTATTTACTGAAATTGAAAAGATAGCGATGCAAACCTATTTTTCTGCCATAAAAGAACAACGCGTCTCTCCCACAACCCCTCTTTCTTTTCGAGACATTGCTTTTAAAAAAGAGCTGGTACCGATCAAAGCCTATTATGATGCACACAAAAAAGCACCTGAATTACACCTTGATTCAAGTGGCTATTTGACTGCAAATCAGCATGCATTACCAAACGAATCGTCACTTTCAGAAAGCAGACTTTATAGAATGAAATGATTGGTAGGTTGGGCCTTGGCCTGAGGTATCCTCACATTTTATGTGTCGTCCCCGCACGGACGGGGATCCATTCATTTAGGTGGCATTATCCCTAAATTATGGATAGATCCCCGGCTGCGGCGGGGGGGGAATGACATTTACTAAAATAATCTTCAATATAGATAAAACAATTGCATATAAAATATGTCGCGATATCTCAGGGCCCTACCCACCATATAAATGCCTGCGCAGTATCTCTAATTCACGCCGCAATTCCCTTAACTCGTCCATCAATTCCAACGCCAAAATCACCCCGTGGGTATTAATCTCTAGATCTGTGTGCAACCGACAAGCTGCTAAAATTCTTTGTAAATGTTCGGGTCCAAACATCAGATGTTTGTTGGGTGTGGAAATCTCCGTAATCAAACCATGTTCCAAAAATTCAAACAATATCTCTTCTGAAACGCCATATTGCCGACAGACTTCTACAAAACTGATAGTTGCTGAGGTAATATCAATAATGACTTCTGTCATTTCAGTATTTTTAGCCATGATAATCCTCCAGCTGCTTTCTCGGATTAAATGCCATTTCTTTTGCCATTTTCTGATACAACTCATTGGCAGCTGGCGTTGTAGGTTGTGGAATAACAATTTTGAGCAATACTAATTGATCACCAGGGTTTGCAGCGGGGAATCCTTTCTTTTTAAGACGAAATGTTTGTCCTCCTTGCGAATGCGGAGGGATTTTTAAAGCGACTTTGCCATGCAAAGTCGGTACTGTGATGGTCGCGCCTAACGCAGCTTCCCATGGAGTAACCGGCAACGTGACATACACGTCGTTGCCCACCAAGTCAAAGATTGGATCTCGTTTCACATCAATCGTAAGATACAAATCACCGCTCGGCGCACCTTGATGCCCAGACTCTCCTACGCCGGCCAAACGAATTTTTTGTTCGGATTTAACACCTGCTGGAATCTTGACTCTTAATTTTTGTGGTTGAGATGTTTGGTTCGAAGCTGGAAACGTAATCTCTTTGTCTGCGCCCGAATAAGCTTCTTGTAAAGAAATCGTAATTTTACCATGGAGATCCGCGCCACCACGGTGTCTATGCGCGCCAAATAAAGTTTCAAACCAATCCGCATCAAACCCACCAGTAGGTGATTCATGTCCCCAATCAGCCCCCATAGGCCCCCAACCGCGTGTACCAGAATGTCCACTTTCTTGCTGATGCTGAGTTTGAGTGCGCATATGGTCATATAATTTACGCTTTTCAGAATCTTTTAATACATCATAAGCCTCACCCAGATCCTTAAAGTTTTTTTCTGCATCCGCTTCTTTATTTAAATCCGGATGATATTTACGTGCCAAACGACGATATGCCGTCTTAATATCTTGGGCTGAGGCATCAGGCTGCAATCCCATCACAGCATAATAATCTTTGGAGTGGGCGCTAGAGGGTATCATACATTAAGTTTTCTATATAACGACGACAAGTTAAGGGCTTGTCTAGGAAGTTAATCGACTGACGTGTTCCACCAGTCCCCGTAATCACCAAAGAGCCATATTGCAATATACTGCCCAGTATCGACTGTCTAATATCAATACTTTCAATTTTATCCATCGGGATATCGACCGTTTGACGCACCAGAATACCGCTACACATCACAACCCTATTTTTCTTAATGTTCAAAAAAGAAAATTGATAGGTTAACCACACTACAAACTCCCAAATCACCGCAACAGCACCCACAGCCCACCCTAATTGATGCGGCGCATGCAGATAGTAATTCATTATCCACGCAACCATAACCAAGGCGACTGGACCAAAAAATAAAATCCAATGGAGACGTGCTTGATACACAATAACATTCTCTTTCTCATTTCCAGCCATTCTAAATCCTCACTTGTATGGTACTGCGTATTCTTATATGCTTACTTATAATATCTAAGTGGACAATAAATGCAAATGCGTCAGATTAGCAAATGTTTAAATTCTAAATTAAGTCACATCTGTTTGGAAGCAATCAAATTAGAAGAGTTATCACACCTTGTGTTGCTTCACCTACCACCTGAATTACAACCGCATTGCCAAGTAGGTAGCTTTCGGGCAGGGAAATTAATTTTAATTACAGCCAGCTCAGCGTGGGCAACGTCATTACGCTATTTTGCGCCAGAACTGCGCGATACCTTACGTTCTCAGGGAAAATTACATCAACTAACAACTGTCGAAATAAAAGTACAACTCTAGTGCCCATCAACTTGATTTTGTCTCACCCCAACGCTCATCGAAGGGTGGCATTGTGGGAGGACTCCCGGTGCACGCACGATGGGATACCCACAATTACACGACCCCGAGGCACAAAATCAAGTTTTGTAATCGTTTGGGTGCGAACCATCGGAGATAAAATAAAGTTAACGCTCGCTGTACTAGTTTCTATCCGTTCACAATCGCCAGTTTGGGATTAAATACTGGATGATACTCTTCTGCATCAAAACAAGTATATTCCCAAGCATCTTGATGGGCCATGAGTTTACGCAGTAATTTATTATTTAATTCATGCCCAGAACGATACCCTTCAAACGCACCAATCAAACTAGAACCCAATAAATACAAGTCACCAATGGTATCCAATACTTTATGTTTGACAAACTCATCTTCAAATCGCAAACCATCATCATTCAATATGCGATATTCATCCACCACAATAGCATTATCCAAACTGCCACCTTTGGCCAAATCGCTCACACGTAAGCGTTCATAATCAGATAAAAATCCAAAGGTTCGCGCACGGCATACTTGTTTAATATAAGCAGTTGTAGAAAAATCAAATACAGAACTTTGTGGTCTATGCGTAAATACAGGATGGTCAAAATCAATTGTAAAAGAAATTCGGTAACCGTCGTGTGGCAAAAATTGTACATATTTTCCGTGTTGTTCAACCCGAATAGGCTTCAAAATGCGAATATACCGTTTCTTTGCAATTTGTTCACGAATACCAGCGGACTGAATTAAAAAAACAAAAGGTGCGGCACTGCCATCCATGATTGGTACTTCTGCAGCATTAACATCCACATACGCATTATCAATTCCTAAGCCTGCTAAAGCAGATAATAAATGCTCAACAGTCGCAACTTTTACACCATTATGTTGTAAAGTGGTACATAACATCGTTTCGCAAACATTTTCATACGACGCAGGAATTTCTACAATCGGGTCCAAATCAATGCGACGAAACACAATTCCGGTATTATCAGGAGCAGGATGCAAAGTTAATAATACTTTTTCTCCTGAATGTAACCCTACACCTGTTGCTTGAATGATTTTATTCGGAGTTCTTTGTTTTGTCATGCAATACTCACCTTGTGTCTTCTCCATTTATGAACTCAGAATACTATTTATAGCTTAGCAATTATTTTGCATTCTCGCAAATATATCCCAAGATCCCATATGCAGCATTTTTTGTTTCATAACAAAATTTGCGAATTATATCAGCATTCTAAACACTTCAAAAGGGGATAGACAAAGTATCATCCAGTGCTTGGAGTTGCACACGAAACAACGCTTGAATTTCCTGCAATCCTTGTTCACTATGCGCTTCAAAACGCGCAACTAAACAGGGAGTTGTATTCGAAGCACGTAATAATCCCCACCCATGTAGAAACTCAACACGCAGACCATCAATATGAATCAATTCAGCATTAGAGAATTGCGCATTTTGTGAGAATAATTGCATAAATACAAATTTTTTCTCATCATAAATTGGAATTTTTATTTCTGGCGTTGAAATGCTATTGGGCACTTGCGAAAATTGTTCTTCAACGGTACTAGAGGATTGCGATAGGAGCTCTAGCAATCGACACGCCGAATAAATCGCATCATCAAAGCCATACCAGCGATCTTTGAAAAAGATATGTCCGCTCATTTCCCCTGCTAAAATAGCCTGTTCGTCTTTCATAACTTTTTTAACCAAAGAATGTCCAGTAGGACACATTTTGGCCTTTCCACCGGCATCCTGGATCACCTGAGTTAAATGACGAGAGCATTTAACATCATACACAATGGTTGCATCCCGATACATGCGTAAAAGATAAGGTGCATAAAACATTAACAATCGATCTGGCCAAATTAACGTGCCCGCATTCGTGACCACGCCCAACCGGTCCGCATCCCCATCAAATGCCAATCCAAGATCAGCATTATGCATTTGAACTGCGGCCTTCAAATCAACCAAATTAGATTCCACACTGGGATCAGGATGATGGTTAGGAAAACGACCATCTACTTCACAGTATAAATCAATCACCTCACACCCCAATTGACGCAACAGAACCGGTACAATCACCCCACCAATACCATTACCGCAATCAGCTACAACTCGTAAAGGCCGGTCTAACTTCACATCACTCAAAATACGTTGGCTGTAATCTGCTAGCATTGCACGTGTTTGGTATTGGCCCTGACCTTGACGTCTAGTGTTGGTTTGAATAAGTTCATATAAAGTTTGAATCTCATCTTGGGCCAAGGTCGTGCCAGCTAATACAATTTTAATCCCATTATAATCGGAAGGATTATGGCTGCCCGTGACCATGATACCACTGTCTATCCCCGTCACATGGGTTGCATAATACATAACCGGCGTGGGTACAGCACCCAAATCAACCACATCGATGCCACTGTCTAATAAACCGGCAGAAATCGCCTGCGCCAAATCTGGACTGGTTAACCGACCATCGCGTGCTAACACGATTTGTGCACGGCCTAAAGCATGCAAACGATAACCTATCGCTCTAGCAATCGTGTAAAAAACATCCCCATTAATTTGTGAACCCACAATACCTCGAATATCGTAAGCCCGAAATATTGACTGCTCCACAGAGCAGATTTGATAAGGTGTTTGCTTAATCATCATGCTCTCCCTGAACTACCAAAGCCACCTTCGCCACGGCTTGTTTGAGTAAAAGCCTCTACGACTTGAAACCCGACACGAACCACCGGTATGAATACCAATTGCGCAATCCTATCTCCAGGCTGCACAGTAAAGTGCTCTGAATTACGATTCCAACAAGAGATTTTTAATTCCCCTTGATAATCCGAATCAATTAATCCAACTAAATTACCCAAAACAATACCATGTTTATGCCCCAGTCCTGAACGTGGCAAAATTACTGCGGCCAACATAGGATCCTCAATATAAATAGCCAAACCAGTCGGTAACAGAACGGTTTCTTTAGCTCGAATTTGTAACGGCTCATCAATACATACGCGCAAATCAAGACCAGCGGAACCAGGGGTTGCGTATTGAGGTAATTCGATACTATCACCCACTCGCGAATTTAAAATTTTAATTTGAATAGCCGGGTTCATAACAACTCCTAACGTCATTTTCTAAAGTTTGAGCAATCATTAGCATAATTTGTCCGGCCAAAGTAATTTTGGAGGCCAAAGCCAATGGAATCTGTTGTTTTGCGGTTAAAATCGTCACTTGGTTATCTTCCGTCTCAAACCCCAAGCCTTCTCCAACTTGATTGGCGATTATCATATCTACTTGCTTGGCAGCTAATTTAGCTGCGGCATACGTCAAAACATCATGGGTTTCTGCAGCAAAGCCAATCACCATAGCAGCTTGTTTACTTGCGACGACTGCCGCCAGGATATCTGAGTTTTTTTGTAAGACCAGCGTCATCGACTCATTATCCTGGCGTTTCAATTTTTCTGTTTTGGGCGCTATAATTCGGTAATCAGCTACTGCTGCCGCGCCGATAAACACCGAATTAGGTTTCAAATGTGCCATAACCGCTGTCAGCATATCTTCTGCAGAATTAACCTGGATACATCGAGCTCCAAAAGGAGCAAGTAAAGCACAAGGTCCACTAATCACCGTTACACGCGCACCGGCAATCTGCGCAGCCTGTGCCAATGCATACCCCATTTTTCCAGAACTATAATTACTCAGATAACGGACGGGATCAATGGCCTCTCGAGTTGGTCCTGCCGTAATCAAAAATTCTTTACCCTGAAATATATTATGCACAGGGTAAAGGCGCAACGTGGACACAATCGTTTCTGGCTCTACCATGCGTCCCAACCCCATATCTCCACAAGCTTGAGATCCGATGTCCGGTCCACAAAATAGCGCACCTCGGTCGCGTAATAAAGCACAATTCGCAATAGTCGCAGGATGTGCCCACATATTTTGGTTCATAGCAGGACAAATAATCACTGGAGCAACAGTCGCCAAATAAAGCGTTGATAACAAATCATCTGCTATCCCATGAGCAATTTTGGCAATGAAATTAGCAGAAGCCGGCGCAATCAATAGATAGTCTGCCCACCTCGCCAGTTCAATATGTCCCATAGCACGTTCGGCTTGCTCATTCAGCAAATCGCAACACACTGCTTCACCAGAGAGCGCTTGGAAAGTCATGGGCTGCATAAAGGCCAACGCACCTTCTGTCATAACCACTCGCACACAAGCACCCAAGGCGCATAATTCCCGGACCAAATAAGCAGCTTTATAAACCGCTATGCTGCCACAAACGCCCAATACAATTTTGACCCCAGCTAATTCACCTAGTTTGGGCCATTCACTATTCAACATTCTATAATATACCCTTTACGGATTAGACACTCCGGATAACATGCGTATACCCAGCATCAAAATTGGCATAAAATTAATAAAATAATAAATTCTAGAGACTAACTGCTCATATAATAAATATCAAGTAAAATCAATTGATAAACCCTGTTTTAGACCAATAATGGTTAAAAGATTTACACACATGGAAAATTCTTATAAAATCAAATAGGGATCGTGTTTGAAAGTCAAAGTATCAACACTCAATCATTTAGGATATTTTATGAAAATTGCAAGATTAATACCAAGCTTTGTGTTGTTAGCAGGAGGACTCCACTCAATCACTGCTTGGTCTGAATCCGATGCCATGCAGATTACCACACATTTTAATAATTTAACTGGAATAGCCTGTGACAGTTCAGGACAATCTTGTATTTCTGTAGGCGTTGCACATCACCCAAATACCTTAGACCATGTTGTCTACACTACCAGCAACGGCGGCATCACATGGAGTCAAGGCACCTTATTATCTCATCCAGACCAACACGAAGACAGCATGGCCGACCCCACCGATAGCAGCCAAAATTTCATGACGATACGCTGTAATACGACTGGACAGGACTGTATCATCGCAGGGACCACAAGCATTGGCAACCATTCCAATGTATTCACCTATACATCCCACGATGGAGGACAAAGCTGGAGTAAGCCTCAACTTCTATCTATATCCCCTCTATCAGAAGATCAAAACTTAGTCGATGAATATCCTTTTATTCGTTTAAAGTGTAATACATCGGCTAATTCTTGTATATTGGCGACCAATACGACCGCGAAAAATCAGCAAATCCCCACGCTGTTCACCACTCAAAATGGCGGAGAGTCCTGGTCTGCAGCTTCGCCTCTCACTGTGCCCCCGAGCGCACCGAATGGCATCACAATTCTCGATCTAGCCTGTGACCACACTGGTTTATTCTGTACAGCACTCACCAGCACAGCAGAATCCAATAAATCACTGCAAGCCCCCCCTGCAACACCACTCACACCCACTGCCTTTATATATTCTACCCATGACAGTGGTATTACTTGGTCAGATCCAAAACCACTGATGCTTACGCGTAAAAATAATGAAGAACTCATTCAATCTACAAACGATATCCTTAATATCCTATCTTGCGACCCATCTGGATTAAGCTGTATTGGCCTAGGGACGCTCTACACTACGGAAACTTCAGAGACCCCAGAAATAACAACCACTACGGTTACAGGTAATAATACCCATGCTTATCTGACTAAAAACGGGGGTTTAACTTGGCAAGACACGACAGAAATTGTTGCTAGCGACCCGAAACTTCTCAACACTTTCACAGCATTGCACTGTGATATAAGCAATCGATTTTGTGCCGCAGTGGGATTTGCTACGAACGAAAATGCAGAAATGGATGAGTTTATTCCCATAATTTATACAACCATAGATAGCGGTCATACATGGCAGAAAAAGCCATTCACACCCTCTCCAGACATTTTAAGCCTAATGCTAGACGTCTTTTGCTCAGAGGATGCGGCATTATGTCACGCTGTTGGATTTTTTTTAAAATCATAAAGCGGATATAGGTTAGTACTAAGCCTTAATCTGTATTTAAGTCACTCGCAGTTCGTAATCTTTTTAATTTATTAAAAATGAACTGCTTGTCAGAAGAAGAGGAAATGGCAAAAGGCTCTGTGCTCAATTAGGCCTGCTAATCAAACACTGTAGGCTGCGGTGTACGTGTCAAAGCGTACAATGTTTCTAATTGCTTCCGGGTAACCCTGAGCGTAGACAAATCTGGAAGTTTATCTATAGAAAAAAAATCAATATCAGAAATCTCTCTATTCGGTTGCGCTTCTCCAGACACTAAATCACAATAAAAAATGCATGTGTAAATATGCGGCCAGGATAAAGGTTGATCATGTTTTAAGACGTCCCACAAAGCCAAAAGAACTCGTGGTTTTACCAAAAACCCGGACTCTTCAAAGGTTTCTCTCACAACCGCTTCAGATGGTGATTCGTTCACATCGGCAAAACCACCTCGTAGTGTCCACAAACCATCGCTGCGCTCTTTAACTAATAGAATTTGATCATTTTTTAGTACAAAAGACCGTATCACAATAATAGGTGTAGAATACGCGTTTTGTTCAAACGCAAACATCGCTTTAATAGGTTCAGGAGGGGATAAAGTAATTTCAGCAGCCATTTCGGCTGCTAAATCAGTGACACGGCTTAAACGTTCTCGGTCAAACTCACCAGACGTGTATGTTAAACCACAATGCGCTAACGCTTTTAACTCAGAGATCCACAACAACTATTGTTTTGCTTCGATAGTCATTTTAAAACCCGAGTATGGATATATATTATTCTGCAGCTACGACTTCTTTTTCTTCGACCTTAGCTTCTACAGATCTATCTACCAATTCAACAATCGCCATAGGTGCATTATCACCTACTCGATTACCACATTTCAGTATACGTAAATACCCGCCAGGTCTTTCCACATAACGCGGTCCCAAAGTAGTAAACAACTTTCCTACTGCTGATTTTGAGCGCAATTTAGCAAACATACGGCGACGAGAAGCAACGGAATCACTTTTACTGCCTGTAATGATTGGTTCGATATAACGACGTAATTCTTTTGCCTTGGCAACAGTCGTTTTAATCAACTCATGCTCAATCAAGGAACAACACATATTAGCAAACATTGCTTTCCGATGACTGGAAGTCCGACTTAGAGCCCGACCTGAATTGCGATGACGCATGATTTAAACTCCTAATTCAACATTCTCACTGACAGCTCACAATTGCGAGTCAGCGTCTTTATTGCCCTAAATTCGCAGGCGGCCAATTTTCTACTTTCATGCCCAACGACAGTGAGCGTGCTGCTAATACATCTTTTATCTCTGTTAAAGATTTTTTTCCTAAATTTGGGGTCTTTAACAGTTCGTTTTCAGTTTTTTGTACCAAATCACCAATGTAATAAATGTTTTCAGCTTTCAAGCAATTTGCAGACCGTACAGTAAGCTCTAAATCATCAACTGGTCTCAACAACAGAGGATCATAATCACTCCTAACGTTGTTATCAGCACTTAACTCCTGAAAACTCATATCCACAAAAGCATGTAATTGTCTCTGCAAAATACTCGCAGAAATACGAATCGCTTCTTCAGGATCAATAGTCCCATTAGTTTGCAATTCGATGGTTAACTTATCCAAGTCGGTACGATTTTCAACCCGTGTCTTATCAACAGTGTATGAAACTTTTTTGACAGGTGAAAAACTATTATCAATTTTCAATTTACCAATTGATTTGACGCGTGCTTCATCTTCAAATTCCATCGGTAAAGTTTCAGAAAAGTGATAACCAATGCCCTTTTTAACATGAAGATGCATCTTCAATTTACCGTATTCATTCAAATGTGCAATAACAAGCTCAGGATTAACAACTTCCACACCGTGCGTCAATTGAATATCACCGGCAGTAACCACACAAGGGCCCATCATATCAATAGTTAACATCGCTTCAACACCGACATTCATCATAATTGACACATCTTTTAAATTCAGAAGGATATTAATAACATCTTCTTCGACGCCTTCAATAGTACTGTACTCATGCAATACACCATCAATAGAAACTTCGGTAATCGCACATCCAATCATCGACGACATTAGAATTCTTCGCAAAGCATTGCCTAAAGTATATCCGTAGCCGGGTTCCAAAGGTTCAAGAACAATTCTAGAATGACACACGGAATCCGATTGCACTTTCAGTACAGTTGGTGTCAACATATCTTTAATTTCAGTGTAATTGTACATACGAATAGTTCTCCGCTTTTACTTAGAGTAAAGTTCAACTACCAAGTTAACGTTAAATAGAGAAGACAAATCTTCCAAAGTCGGATATCTGTTCAACGAGCCTTTATACTGTCCAGCTTCTACCTGTACCCAGTCGCTTGCAACTCTTTGTTCCGACAATGCAAGTGCAGCTTGAATTCGTCCTTGGCTTTTTGCTTTAGAGCGAATCGAAACAACTGCCCCTACTTCAACTAGGAAAGATGCGATATTTACCACTTTATCATTCACTAAAATCGCTTTGTGTGCGACCAATTGACGTGCTTCTGCACGCGTACTCGCAAAGCCCATTCGGTATACCACATTGTCTAAACGTCGTTCAAGCAATGTCATTAAATTTTCACCTGTTGAACCTTTCTGTTTTGCAGCATGCTTGTAGTATAAACTAAATTGTTTTTCCAACACGCCATAAAACCGACGGATTTTTTGCTTTTCACGTAACTGAATACCATATCCACTTAGTCGTGTCCTCGCTTCGCCATGTTGACCAGGTCTTTTTTCAGATTTACATTTGGTCTTATGGTCACGCACGCCGCTTTTAAGCAACAAATCAGTGCCTTCACGTCGAGATAATTTACATTTTGGACCCATATATCTTGCCATTGCCTACTCCTTAAACCTTAAACACGACGCTTTTTAGGCGCCTTGCAACCATTGTGTGCCACACCGGTTACATCAGTAATTTCAACAATTTTGAATTCCTGAGAAATCAATTCACGAATAGTCGACTCGCGACCAGGGCCAGGACCATGGATAAAAACTGCCACAGACTTCATTCCATACTCCTTTGCAACCACAGAGGCTTTCTCAGTAGCAATTTGCGCTGCGTAGGGAGTACTTTTCCGGGATCCACGAAAACCAGAACCACCCGAGGTCGCCCAACAAAGAGCATTTCCTTGACGATCAGTGAATGTTACTATGGTATTATTGAAAGATGCATGTACATGCACAATCCCATCTGAAACAACTCGTTTGATTTTCTTACGCGTTTTCTGTACTTTTGCTTTAGACATTTAAATATCCTAGATAAAATCAAATATTCGCACTTTTGCGACGACCCTTTCTTGTTCTAGCATTGGTCTTCGTTCTCTGACCACGCACTGGCAATCCACGTCTATGACGTAAACCCCGATAACATCCTAAATCCATCAAACGTTTGATATTCATTGTTACAGTTCTTCGCAGATCACCTTCAACTGTCATTTTGGCAATCTCATTTCGCAAGAATTCCAATTGCTGTTCTGTCAACTGGGATACTTTTGAAGCAGGATCTATGTCATAGGTTTTGCACAGCTCTTTGGATGTTGGCAAACCAATACCGTAAATAGAAGTTAAAGCAATCACAACATGTTTATGATCTGCAATATTTACGCCTGCTATACGAGCCATTTCTTTCTCCGAATCTTTTAGTTTGCTATACCTCAAAAGGCAAGCAATAATACTAGGTTAATCCACTAAAATCAAGTAGTAGAATGAGTGAGAGCACAAATATCAATGTTCAAAGACAAAATTATTGAATCAAATCTCAACTAAAATTGACTTAAAGCTCGCTATTACTCCGTTTAAAGCGGAGCTATTCAAGCTAGCTCAACACACTTCCTACCCTTGTCTTTGCTTATGTCGAGCATCTTTACAGATCACTCGAATGGTTCCATTACGTTTAATCACTTTACAATTACGGCATATTCGCTTCACTGACGCTCTAACTTTCATTCCTAACTCCAATCAACTTTACAATAGACCAGGTAGTTTCCCACCTTTAAAATTTGCTCTCTTCATCAAAGAATCATACTGTTGAGCCATTAAATGAGCCTGAACTTGGGCCACAAAATCCATAACTACAACCACTATGATCAATAACGATGTGCCTCCAAAATAAAAAGGTACATGCCAAGTAAACATTAGAATCTGCGGTACCAAACATACTAAAACCAAATACAAAGCACCAACCAAAGTAAGACGAGTCATCACATTATCAACATATTTCATCGTTTGATCACCTGGGCGGATACCAGGAATATACGCTCCAGACTTCTTTAAATTCTCTGCAGTATCCTTTGGATTAAACACTAAAGCTGTATAAAAGAAAGCAAAAAACAAAATTGCTACAGCATCAACAATTAAATACAAAGGTTGACCTGGAGCCAAAGCCATACCCACATCACTTAACCAGCCCAAGCCCTTTGTCTTAGAAAAGAATTGCGCCAGTGTAGCAGGCAACATAATCAAACTCGAAGCAAAAATGGGAGGAATCACGCCTGCCATATTAATTTTCAAAGGCAGATGACTCGTCTGTGCTGCAAAAACTTTTCTACCTTGTGTTCTCTGCGCATAATTAACTCTTATTCGTCTTTGACCTCTCTCCATAAAGACTACAAAAGCTGTCACGCTGACCATTATGCCCACTATCACAAAGAGTGATAGTATCTGCATTTGACCTTCTTTAATTTGTTGAAACACCGTTGCCATTGCATTTGGCATACTCGAAACTATGCCTGAAAATATGATCAAAGAAATTCCATTACCTATCCCTTTCTCAGTCATTTGTTCACCGAGCCACATCAAAAACATGGTGCCAGTAACTAATGTGACAACGGCTGTCACATAAAAGAGCAAATCAGGATTCATGGCAATATGTTGACCTGCAAGCCAACGCGCCATCCCCAAAGACTGTAATGTAGAAAAAATCAAGGTCAAATATCGTGTATATTGATTTAACTTTCTTTTCCCAGCCTCCCCTTCTTTTTTAATTTGCTCTAGGGAAGGCACCACTACTGAAAATAATTGAATAATAATCGAAGCAGTAATATAAGGCATAATACCAATTGCAAATACAGTAACCCGGGACAATGCTCCACCAGAAAACATATTAAATAAGCCAAAAATAGTATTCTGCTGTTGATTGAAAAAATTAAGCAACCTTTCGGGATCTAAACCGGGGACAGGTATATGAGCACCCAGACGATATACGAGAATTGCAATCAAAACAAACATCAAACGCGACTTTAATTCAGCCAAGCCGCCACGTGATCCTTCAAGATTTGAGTTTTGCTTCTTCGATTTCACGCTTCAGCACTTCCACCAAGTTCTTCAATTACTTTCAAAGCGCCTTTTGTAACTCTCAAACCTTTTAATTTAACTGCATGTTTGAGTTCACCAGAGAGAATCACTTTGACATCAAGAATATCTTTTCGTACTAAACCTGCAGCTTTTAAAACCGACAAATCAATTAAATCAGGGTTTAATGACGCAATCTCAGTCAAATTGACTTCATCAACTGTTCTACCTACACGTGAACTGAATCCCATTTTTGGTAAACGGCGTTGAATTGGCATTTGCCCGCCTTCGAAATTAATTTTATGAAAGCCACCAGCTCTAGCCTTCTGACCCTTATGTCCTCTGCCGCATGTTTTACCCAAACCAGAACCAATTCCACGACCGACTCGTCGTTTGTTTGGTTTCGAACCTGGTGTGGGAGAAAGAGAATTTAAATTCATAGTACAGATTCCTTACATTCAACCAAATAGGCTATTTTATTCACTAAACCGTGAATAGCTGCTGTGTTAGGGTGAACAACGACCTTATTAATTTTAGTAAGCCCTAGCTGTTTAGCTATATCTTTATGTTTAGGTAGCCGGCCAATCAAACTTTTCACTAATTTGATGTCTATTGTCTTATTCATGCTGTCTCTGCCCAAAGTTGTTCAACTGATTTACCACGCTTTGCTGCAACATAATCAGGTGTTCCGATATGCGTTAATGCACCAATCGTTGCACGGACAGTGTTATCAGGCTGCGTTGAACCAATGCTTTTAGCAAGAATATCATGTACTCCCAATACTTCAAGCACTGCTCGCATCGCACCACCGGCAATAATACCTGTTCCTGCACTTGCTGGTTTCATAAAGACTTTTGAAGCACCATAACTCCAAGTAATTTCGTGGTGGATAGTACGACCATCAGCTAGAGGGATATAAACCATATTTTTTCTGGCTTGTTCCATTGCCTTCTGAATAGCAATAGGTACTTCACGTGCTTTACCACGTCCAAATCCAACTTTACCTTTTCCGTCGCCAATCACAACTAAAACAGCAAAACCAAATACTCGACCACCTTTTACTACTTTTGCAGTACGAGTAACGGAAACCAATTTTTCTTGGTAGCCATCAGTTGCTTTATTATCTTCAAATGCCATTTTTGTTCCTTTAAAAATTCAAACCACCGTCACGTGCACCATCAGCCAAAGATTTGACTCTACCATGAAATTTATAGCCGCCTCGGTCAAACGCTACGTCAACAATATCTTTTGCTTTCGCACGATCAGCAAGTAATTTACCCACGAGGAAAGCGCATTCTTTTTTTGAACCTTTTAATTTTGTTCTTAATTCTTTGTCTAATGTAGAGGCCGACACTTTAACCACATCGCCATTAGCTAGGGTTTCAATAATCTGCGCATAAATATTAGGGCTTGATCTTGTCACGACCAAGCGCATTCTTTGCGACTTTGTGCCACGAATGATTGCTCTCGTTTTTGTCGCTCTTCTTTTGCGCGCTAATTGTTTATTCATCATATCACCTATTTCTTTTTGGCTTCTTTAATTACAATTACTTCGCCTGCATAGCGAATACCTTTACCTTTATAAGGCTCAGGTGGTCTAAAAGAACGTATTTCCGCTGCTACCTGTCCCAACAATTGTTTATCAATGCTTTTAAGAATGATAGTTGTGTTGTTTGGGGTTTCAGCACTGACGCCCTTTGCAAGAACATATTCAATTGGGTGTGAAAAGCCAAGCGATAAAGTTATTGAATCAGGTTTTGCTTGTGCTCGATAGCCAACCCCGACTAATTCCAAGGTTCTCTCAAATCCAACTGTCACGCCTTGAATCATATTATTTACCAAAGCTCTGACTGTACCAGCATGTGCCCACGCAAGCGGATCATTTGATGCAGGTTCAAAGGAAATTGCCTTAGCATCTGATTCAGAGCGTTTCATTGCAACTAGTTTATTGCAATGCTGTGTAATCGAACCTTTAGGGCCGGTCACTGTAATAATACTATTATCAATTACAACATCCACTTTTTCTGGGATTGCAATAATTGCTTTTGCTACTCTAGACATAAACTATACCTCTTTCCTTATCAAGCGACTTCACAAATAACTTCGCCACCAATATTCGCTTTTTTAGCGGCTGAATGTGTCATAATACCCTTTGAGGTAGACAAAATCGCTATCCCAAATCCTGGTATTGGATTCAAATCAGAAACAGATTTATAAATTCTCAATCCGGGTCGGCTGATTCTACGAATGCGCTCAATAACAGGTTTGCTTTGAAAATATTTCAACTCAATTGTCAAAAACTTCATATTTTTTTCATCGGCTTCAACATTAAAATCTTTTATGTAGCCTTCTTCTTTTAACACTCGTGCAACATCTTGCTTCAATGTAGAAGACGGTAATCTCACATGCGTATGTTTTGCTTGTTGACCATTACGTATTCTAGTCAACATATCACTCATCGGATCTTGCATTGTCAATTTCATTCTCCAAAAACAATTCATTACCAGCTAGATTTACGTCCACCAGCTACGTTTCCAAACATCAATTGCTGACGCAAACATATGCGACACAAACCAAATTTCCGATATACCGCATGAGCTCTACCGCATTGTTGACAACGAGTACTATGCCGTGCAGCACAAGAGTTAAGCGGCAAGCGTGCTAGACTAGCCTGTGCTTGCATCACTGAATCCGTATCAATGGAAGATTTAATAATCTTTTTTAACTCAAATCTTCTAGTTTCATATTTTTTTACTAGTTTTGCTTTTTTGAGTTCTCTTTGCATTATCGATTTTTTTGCCACAGTAAATATCCTTACTAAGTTCGGTCTTTTAACGGGAAATTAAAGGCTTCTAACAGAGCGCGACCTTCTTCTTTAGTTTTAGCGGAAGTTGTTATACATATATCCAATCCGCGAATGCCAACGATATTGTCAAAATTGATTTCAGAAAAAACAATTTGCTCATGCAAACCAAGACTATAATTGCCTTGCGCATCAAAAGATCGAGGATTCAAACCTCGGAAATCTCGAACTCGTGGTAAAGTAATCGATATCAATCGATCCAAAAATTCGTACATTTTCTGCGACCGCAACGTTACTTTGCAGCCAATTGGCCAGCCATCACGAATCTTAAATCCAGCAATAGATTTCTTGGCAAGTGTCACAATTGGTTTCTGGCCCGAAATACGCATCATATCATCAACAGCAAAGTTCATTACCTTCTTGTCATTAACAGCCTCTCCAACACCCATGTTTAAAGTGATTTTGAGAATCTTTGGAACTTGCATCACTGATTTATACTTAAACTTCTCAATCAGCGCTGGTGCAATAGTCGTGTTATATACTTCTTTTAATCTTGTCATTTATAGTCACCTAGCCTGCGTCTACCATATCATTATTTGATTTAAAGTATCTTACTTTTACAGTTTTACCATTTTTCTCTTCAAACCTAAATCCAACTCGATCCGCTTTAGCTGTTGTAGGGTTGTAAAGAGCAACATTAGAAACATGGATAGCGGCTTCTTGTTCAATAATGCCACCTTTCTGTTCCAATTGAGGATTCGGTTTAACGTGCTTCTTGATTAAATTAGCACCTTCAACAAAAACCTTATCACCTTTTACACTTCGTACTAAGCCAATATGTCCTTTGGACTTTCCTGTTGTAACGATGACTTTGTCTTTGGATTGTATCCGCTTCATAGTTTATTCCTCTTATAACACTTCAGCTGCTAATGAAATAATTTTCATAAACCGCTCTCTTAATTCACGTGTCACTGGTCCAAAAATGCGAGTTCCAATCGGTTCGTTTTGGTTATTCAAAAGAACAGCGGCATTGCCATCAAAACGAATCAAGGAGCCATCATCACGACGAACACCTTGTGCAGTACGCACTACTACAGCATTCATCACCGAGCCTTTTTTTACTTTGCTTCGGGGAATAGCATCTTTAATAGATACTTTAATAACATCACCTACACGCGCGTATCTGCGGTGCGAACCACCTAAAACTTTGATACACATTACTTTGCGTGCACCGCTGTTATCTGCGACTTCTAGTACAGTCTGCATTTGTATCATTTTATTCTCCAGATCATAAATCGACCAGAAAAAGGCTGCTAAGTATAACAGGCCTATTATCTTATTAAAAGCGCTTTTAGGATATTAGAGGAAAAACTCTTCCCTTATTACGCAAAAGCCACAACCTTATGAAATAACTTCAACCAAAATCCAGTTTTTTAGCTTAGACAAAGGTCTTGTTTCTCGTATTTTTACTACATTGCCGATTTGACAAACTTCTTTTTCATCATGCGCATGTAGCTTTGTTTTGCGACGCAAAATTTTTCCATACTTAGGGTGTTTCACAGTTCTTTCTACAGAGACAACAATAGTCTTCTGCATTTTATCGCTCACCACCGTTCCAATTAGAATTTTACCTTTGGTATGCTCTTCATTTGTTGCCATGCTGCCCTGCCTTTTCTGTCTTAACTGTTTTAATGCGAGCAATTGCCCGACGAACTTTTCGGATGACATGCGTTTTGTCTAAAGCGCCAGATGCTTTACTCATACGCTGCTGAAATTGTGTTTTTCGCAAGTCAATAATTTCTTTTTGCAACTGTTCGTCGTTAAGCTCTCGTAATTCTGTCATTGATTTCATTACATCACCTTCCGCTCTTCAAATGCTACTTTAAATGGAAGCTTGGCTTTTGCCAAGTCAAACGCTTCCATAGCTAATTCACGAGTTACGCCTTCCATTTCAAACAGTACTTTACCAGGCTGAATTAGAGCTACCCAATATTCAACATTCCCTTTTCCTTTACCTTGCCTTACTTCTAAAGGCTTTTGGGTTATTGGTTTATCAGGAAAAACACGAATCCAAATTTTACCACCACGTTTTACATGTCTAGTCATAGCACGACGTGCTGCCTCAATTTGTCGGGCAGTCAATCTTCCGCGTTCCAGGGCTTTTAACCCAAATTCACCAAAGCTGATCGAAGAACCACGAAACGCCAAACCGCGGTTACGGCCTTTCATTTGCTTACGAAACTTTGTTCTTTTTGGTTGCATCATAATTCTTATTCCTCAATCACTTACTCGTGTCATCTTGACGAGCTTTGTGCGACACAGACTCACCTTTAAAAATCCAAACTTTAACACCGATAATACCATATGTAGTTTTAGATTCAGCAGTACCATAATCAATATCCGCACGGAAAGTGTGTAGCGGTACTCTACCTTCTCTATACCATTCGCTGCGTGCAATTTCAGCACCACCCAAACGGCCAGAAACGCATATTTTAATTCCTTTTGCACCTGATTTCAGAGCAGATGTCACAGCACGTTTCATAGCACGTCTAAACATAACTCGCTGTTCCAACTGTTGGGCAATCCCTTCAGCCACAAGAACAGCATCCAGATCAGGCTTCCTGACTTCCTCAATATTAAGATGAACAGGAACACCTAGCTTTTCAGCGATCTGAGCGCGCAAACCTTCAATACCACCGCCTTTTTTCCCAATTAGAACTCCAGGCCGTGCGCTGTGAATAGTTACCACAGCATTGTTTGCAGGCCGTGCAATTTGGATTTTACTTATTGCAGCGCCTTGTAACTTATGCTTCAGATATTTGCGTAAATTAATATCCTGATTCAAAAACTCAGCATAATTCTGGGTAGCAAACCAATTTGAATTACAAACTTTATTAATTCCCAATCGAATACCAATTGGATTAACCTTCTGACCCATAATTATTCCTCGTCCGATACAGTCACGGTAATGTGACAATTACGCTTAGAAATCCGATTCGCCCGACCTTTTGCTCTAGGAAAAATTCGTTTCAAAGTTGCCGCTTCATCTACAAATACGGTGCTGACCTTCAACTCATCAATATCAATACCCAGATTATTCTCAGCATTCGCAATAGCTGACTCAAGCAGCTTCAGCATAATTTGAGCACCCTTTTTCGGAGTAAACTTCAGCACATTTAAAGCTGAAGCAACTGAAGTTTTTCTTATCATGTCAGCAACCAATCTGCATTTTTGTGCAGATAATGACGCATTTTTTAATCTCGCAGTAACTTCCATCATTTGCCTCTTACTTATTTGTCGGACTTGCCCTTGACCTTTCTGTCGCCAGAATGGCCTTTAAAAGTTCGAGTCATAGAAAACTCACCTAATTTGTGACCTACCATATTATCAGTAATATATACAGGAACATGGTCACGGCCATTATGAATTGCTATTGTTAGCCCAATCATATTAGGGAAAATGGTTGAACGACGCGACCAAGTCTTAATAGGTTTTTTAGACTTAGTTGCCAAAGATTCTTCAACTTTCCTCATTAGATGTGCATCTATAAAAGGACCTTTTCTGATAGAGCGAGCCACTATATGTTCCTCATTAATTAGTAAATATACGGTTTGGATTTAAGGTTCGTCTAAAAACCACGAAAAACTTCTTTCCTTATTTCTTTTTCCGTCCTCTTACAATAAATTTATCTGTGCGTTTATTTGAACGCGTTTTGTATCCTTTGGTCAATACACCCCATGGAGATACTGGATGACGTCCTGCAGAAGTTTTACCTTCACCACCACCATGCGGATGATCAACAGGATTCATCGCAACACCACGAACTGTTGGCCGTATACCACGCCATCTTTTAGCGCCAGCTTTGCCTAATTCGCGGAGATTGTGCTCACTGTTACTCACTTCACCAATCACTGCGCGACAAGCTAAAAGCACTTTTCGCATTTCACCAGATCGGAGCTTCAAAGTTGCATAAACGCCTTCTTTGGCAACAACCTGCCCACTACAACCTGCAGAGCGAAGCAATTGCGCGCCTTTTCCAGGCTTTAGTTCGACGCAATGTATTGTCGTACCTAGAGGTATGTTTTTTAATGGCAACGCATTCCCAGTAGCAATGGGTGATTCCTCACCACTTAATACGGTGCTTCCTTTTTCAAGGCCAGAAGGGGCGATAATATACCTTCTTTCTCCGTCTATGTAAACTAATAATGCGATTAAAGCCGAACGATTAGGATCATACTCAATACGTTCTACCGTTGCAGGTATGCCGTCTTTAAGACGTTTGAAATCTATAATACGATATTGGGTGCGCGATCCGCCACCAATATGCCGCACAGTAATGCGGCCATTATTATTCCGTCCACCTGATTTGCTCAAGCTTTCAGTTAATGGGGCATATGGCTTACCTTTATGAAGGTGCTTATGTACTACCCTAATCTCTCCACGTTTACCGGGAGAAGTTGGTTTCGAAATTATGAGTGCCATGTTCGGTCTACCTTATTCTGTCACTGTCAAGTCAATGTCATGTCCGTCCTGGAGAGCAACAAACGCTTTTTTCCAGTCACTGCGTTTCCCAGCTGTCTGTTTGAAACGCTTTCTTTTACCCTGCATATTCATAACAGTCACATGCTTTACTTTTACTTGAAAAATGTGTTCAACTGCTTTTTTAATTTCACCTTTGTTAGCATCAATTAGTACTTCAAATGTATATTGCTTTCTTTTGTCAGCAAGATAAGTACTTTTTTCTGATGTATACGGAGCACGTAGCACCATTAATAACCGTTCTTCAGCGTTCATTGTAAGCGCTCCTCCAACATTTTAACCGCTTCTTCTGTCATCAGCACATTTTCAAATCTTAATAGCATAAAAGGATCTATTTCTTCAACTTCGCAAACCCAATAATCTGGAACATTGCGTCCAGCAAGGTATTCATTTTCACCTAATTCATGCATCACGATCAATGCGCTTTTTAGGTTCAATTCCTGCATTTTGGCTAAAAACTCTTTGGTTTTTGGCTCTACACAAACAAAATCAGGCGTAACTATCAAGCGTTCAGTCCGATTAAGTTCAGAAAGAATACTGCGAATTGCGCCGCGATACATCTTTTTATTTAATTTTTGAGAATAATCACGTTTTTTCGATGCAAATACCACACCACCTGAGCGCCACAGAGGACTACGAATAGTACCTGCTCGAGCACGACCAGTTCCCTTTTGATTCCACGGTTTTCTGCCGCCGCCACGTACTTCAGCACGTGTTTTTTGCGCACTGTTGCCACTGCGTTGATTATTCTGGTGGGCCACGAGAGCTTGATGAACTAAGCTTTCATTATAGCTACATTCAAAAACAGCAGGACTAAGTGTCATTGACGCTTTAGCAGCGCTTGCTTTTTTCGTTGTCATGATTTGCCTCTTGCTTGTTTTTTCACAGCGAGCTTGACTTCTACACGAGCGCCTGGCGCACCTGGAATAGCTCCTTTGATCAGCATTAAATTACGTTCAGCGTCAATTCTGACTACTTCTAGACTTTGTGTAGTCACGCGCCGCGCGCCCATATGACCCGCCATTTTCTTGCCCTTAAATACACGACCTGGGCTTTGGTTTTGTCCAATCGATCCGGGCACACGATGTGAGCGTGAATTACCATGCGAAGCATCTTGAGTACGAAAGTTATGGCGCTTAACGGTTCCAGCAAAGCCCTTCCCTTTAGAAACAGCAGCCACATCAACAAATTGACCTTCTGTGAAAACATCTTGCGCAGAAATCACCTGCCCACATTTGTACTCACCAATATCGTCAACAGAGATTTCCATAAGCATATCGCCTGCTACAACTTCTGCTTTAGCGAAATGTCCTGCCATAGGCTTGGACACCCGGCTTGCTTTTTTGGAACCACTTGTTACCTGAATCGCTGTATACCCATCTGTCTCCAGTGATTTCAACTGAGAAACACGGTTAGGCTGTACCTCTACCACCGTAACGGGAACTGACGCTCCTTCCGGAGTGAATATGCGAGTCATTCCGATCTTTCGACCCAATAAACCGATCATTCTAACACCTCTTTAATCATCCAAACTAATTTGAACATCCACACCGGCTGCCAAATCAAGTTTCATCAATGCATCAACTGTTTTCTCAGTAGGATTAACAATTACTACTAAGCGCTTATGCGTTCTTAGCTCATACTGATCTCGTGCATCTTTATTAACATGAGGAGAAGTTAAAACAGTAAACTTCTCTTTCCTCATTGGTAAAGGAATCGGCCCACGGATCTGAGCGCCTGTACGTTTTGCCGTCTCAACTATTTCACGGGTTGATGCATCTATCATGCGATGATCAAACGATTTTAGTCGAATTTTAATACTTTGATTGCTCATAGTCATCACTCAATAATCTTAGCTACAACGCCCGCACCAACAGTACGGCCACCTTCACGAATAGCAAAACGCAAACCTTCAGTCATCGCAATATGTGTATGCAATGTGACTATAGTATTCACATTATCACCTGGCATCACCATTTCAACGCCTGCAGGTAATTCACAAGTTCCTGTTACGTCCGTAGTTCTGAAATAAAACTGTGGACGGTAGCCATTGAAAAACGGCGTATGTCGACCACCTTCTTCCTTTGACAGCACATACACTTCTGCTTCAAATTTAGTATGTGGCTTGATCGAACCTGGTTTTGCTAAAACTTGACCACGTTGCACTTCTTCACGCTTCGTACCACGTAATAGAACCCCAACGTTGTCTCCAGCGCGTCCTTCGTCCAACAATTTGCGGAACATTTCAACACCAGTACAAGTTGTTTTGATGGTGTCAACAATCCCTATGATTTCAACTTCTTCACCTACTTTGACAATACCAGACTCTATACGGCCAGTTACTACTGTTCCACGTCCAGAAATCGAGAATACGTCTTCAATCGGCAACAAGAATGCTTTGTCAATATTGCGTACTGGCTCAGGAATATATGAATCCAAAGTTTCCACTAGTTTGACAATAGCAGGCTCACCGATCGGTGACTGATCACCTTCCAATGCCTTTAATGCAGAACCAGTCACGATTGGGATATCGTCGCCAGGAAAATCGTAGGAGCTCAACAAATCGCGAACTTCCATCTCAACTAGTTCTAATAACTCAGCATCATCTACCATATCTGCTTTGTTTAAGAAAACAACGATATAGGGTACGCCTACTTGTCGAGATAGCAAAATGTGTTCACGAGTTTGTGGCATAGGACCGTCTGCTGCAGAAACCACTAATATCGCACCGTCCATTTGCGCAGCACCAGTAATCATGTTTTTCACATAATCCGCATGTCCTGGGCAATCCACATGGGCATAGTGGCGATTTGCTGATTCATATTCAACATGTGCGGTAGAAATCGTAATCCCGCGCGCCTTTTCTTCTGGAGCCGCGTCGATTTGGTCATATGCCTTGGCTGTACCACCGTATTTTTTTGCCATAATCGTAGTAATTGCCGCTGTTAGCGTTGTTTTACCATGATCTACGTGACCAATTGTTCCCACATTTACATGCGGTTTTTTACGTTCAAATTTTTCCTTAGCCATGACTCTACCTCGTTACCTTATAAATTGTTGAATATTATTTCGCCCGCTTATTAATTATCTCGTCTGTAATATTTGCTGGAGCTACTGAATACTTTGTAAACTCCATAGTATACGTTGCACGACCTTGTGTTGCAGAACGTAGATCTGTGGAATACCCAAACATTTCTGAAAGCGGTACCTCTGCACGAATCGCACGCCCAGCTGGGGTATCTTCCATACCTTGCAATATTCCGCGACGTCTACTGAGATCGCCCATAACATCACCCATATAATCTTCAGGGGTAACTACTTCAACTTGCATAATGGGTTCAAGCAATACTGGCTTCGCTTTCAATGCACCTTGTTTAAAGCACTGTGAGCCTGCAATCTTGAATGCCATTTCACTAGAATCCACTTCGTGGAATGACCCATCAAACAACGTTACTTTGACGTCTACAACAGGGTAACCCGCTATCACACCATTCTGGAGCTGCTCTTGAACACCCTTATCAACTGCAGGAATATATTCTTTAGGAATCACGCCGCCAACAATCGCATTAACAAACTCATACCCTTTTCCACGTTCTTGTGGTTCGATTTTAAGCCACACGTGACCATACTGACCTCTACCACCTGACTGCCGAACAAACTTACCTTCTTGTTCAACTGCTTGTTGCAGAGACTCACGGTATGCAACCTGAGGCTTGCCGACATTGGCTTCAACCAAAAATTCGCGCTTCATTCGGTCTACGATGATTTCTAAATGCAACTCACCCATACCCGCAATAATCGTTTGCCCAGATTCTTCATCTGTATGCACTCTGAATGAGGGATCTTCCTGAGCCAACTTGCCCAACGCTATCCCCATTTTTTCTTGGTCTGCTTTGGTTTTAGGCTCCACTGCAACAGCAATCACTGGTTCAGGAAAATCCATGCGTTCCAAGATAATAATTTTAGCCAAATCACACAGTGTGTCACCGGTCGTCATTGTTTTCAAACCAACCGCTGCAGCAATGTCCCCTGCGTGTACTTCTTTAATTTCTTCTCGTGAGTTGGCATGCATTTGCAGCAAGCGTCCAATTCTTTCTTTTTTTCCTTTTACTGCGTTGTATACAGTATCACCGCACTTCAATGTACCTGAATACACTCTAAAATAGGTGAGTGTTCCAACGAAAGGATCTGTCGCAATTTTGAATGCCAGGGCAGCAAATGGAGCATCATTAGCAGTAATACGATGATCTGGCTCGCCATCTTCATCGACACCTTTCACTGGAGGAATATCTATTGGAGAAGGCAAATAATCCACCACACCATCCAGCACTGCTTGAACGCCTTTGTTTTTAAAAGCTGACCCACAAAAAACAGGGACAATTTCGTTATTAATCGTTCGTTGTCTTAATGAGGCTTTGATTTCTTCTTCAGTGAGTTCTATACCTTCCAAATACTTGTTCATTAAGTCTTCTGAAGTTTCTGCGGCAGCTTCAACTATCTTGGCGCGCCATTCTTCACAGTCGGCTAACATAGCTGCGGGAATATCATGATATTGAAAGCTCATGCCTTTGCTTTCTTCATCCCACTCAATAGCTTTCATTTTTATCAAGTCAATCACGCCGACGAACTTTTCCTCGGACCCGATTGGTAATTGAACAACAACTGGCTCTGAACCAAGTCGTTTTTTGATTTGGTCTACCACACGCAAAAAATTCGCGCCCATACGGTCCATTTTATTTACAAAAACAATACGCGGCACACCATATTTGTTTGCTTGACGCCATACTGTTTCTGACTGCGGCTCCACACCAGACACTGAATCAAACACTACGACTGCACCATCCAATACGCGCAAAGACCGCTCAACTTCAATCATGAAGTCTACGTGTCCTGGGGTATCAATTATATTCACTCGGTGCTTCGGATATTGTTTATCCATGCCTGACCAGTAGCAAGTAGTGGCAGCTGAAGTGATAGTAATCCCGCGCTCTTGTTCTTGAACCATCCAGTCCATGGTTGCAGCACCGTCATGCACTTCACCAATTTTGTGTGAAGTACCTGTGTAAAATAAAACACGTTCGGTCGTAGTGGTTTTACCGGCATCTACGTGCGCTGCAATACCAATATTTCGGTATAGTTCTAATGGAGTAACTGACACGGGGCTATCCTCTCTAGTCTATAGGCTAATGAAATCTTAAATGCGCGAATGGTGCATTTGCTTTTGCCATACGGTGCACTTCTTCTCTCTTCTTTACTGCTGCGCCTTTGTTTTGTGCTGCATCGATTAATTCGCCAGCCAAACGCAACATCATACCCTTCTCACCACGGAGTCTGGCACATTGCACAATCCAGCGCATACCAAGTGCAATACTTCGATCCAGTCTTACTTCGATTGGAACTTGGTATGTTGCTCCGCCTACACGCCTCGAACGCACTTCTACAGTGGGCCGCACATTATCAAGTGCTTGCTCAAAATACTGCAGAACAGAGGCCAGCTTTCCACCGCCTTCTGAACCATCTTCGCCGTCAGCACTTTCTTTTTTGGCTTTGCGTAGTTTATCTTGCAAATGGTCTAAAGCGCCGTAAGTTACTTTTTCAGCAATGGATTTTTTGCCATCCACCATCAACACGTTGATGAATTTTGCTAACAGTTCACTATGATGTTTAGGATCCGGCAATATTTCTCGTTTCGGTACTTCTCTTCTTCTTGGCATAGCTCATTCCTAAGTTCAGGTTATTTCTTGTCTTTAGGTCGTTTAGTACCATACTTTGAGCGACCCTGCTTACGATCATTCACACCCGAGGTATCTAAGCTACCGCGGACTGTGTGATAACGCACCCCTGGCAAATCTTTTACCCGGCCGCCACGAATCAGTACGACAGAATGCTCTTGCAAATTATGGCCTTCACCGCCGATGTATGATGACACTTCAAAGCCATTTGTCAAACGTACCCTGGCAACTTTTCGCATTGCTGAGTTAGGCTTTTTAGGAGTAGTTGTATATACCCGCGTGCAAACACCACGTCGCTGTGGACATGACTCCAGAGCTGGAACATTACTTTTTCTTTTTGTATGAACTCGCGGTTTTCGCACAAGCTGATTGATGGTAGCCATCTCGCATTAACTCCAAGTTTTACAGATTTATTAATTTAGCTTTGTATAAAAAGCAGGCAAAGCCGATCTCTCACATACAAAGAACTTACGTATAAAGAGGGCGGATTTTATATAGTCCACGAGGCGTTGTCAAGAGTTTGACTGCCGTACTTGCGTAAAACATCTTATCTCCGATCAAAAAATGGAGCTTATTTTGCCATATGTGCAAAATAAAGAACAAACAACACCTTGATGCCCGTCTTTTAAACAGCACCAACTTTCTCATAACACATAAAGGTCAAATCGTATTTATTTTTTTCATCTGACGCAAATTCTTTCAATATCGTGACCTTCCATAATTTTGCATCAAACTCGGGAAAAAATACATCTGCTGCAAAACTGTGGTGAATCAAAGTCAGATAGATACGCTGGGCTAGGGGCAAAAACTGAGCATACACAGAACTCCCGCCAATCACCATCACTTCCGGTGCCGCTGCACATAATTCTAATGCTTGCTCCAGGGTATGCGCCATTTCTACGCCAGGGATACCTAAACTATCCTTCGATAGCACAATAGAACGACGACCAGGTAATGGTCGACCGATAGATTGATAGGTGCGTCGCCCCATAATCAAAGGTTTGCCCATGGTTTGTTGTTTGAAAAATGCCAAATCCTCTGGAAGATGGCACAGCAATTGTTGCCCCCTGCCAATCCCCATCTTTTCATCAACTGCGACTACTAAACTAATGTTGTGCATGGTTCTGTGCCATCTGTGCTGCCAATCTCACTGCTGCCTGCAAAGACTGAGAAGACGCTTGTCCAGTGCCTGCCAATGATAAGGCAGTTCCATGATCCACGGACGTTCGTATAAATGGTAACCCACAAGAAATATTCACTGCTTGACCAAAGCTTGCGAATTTTAGTACTGGCAAGCCCTGATCATGATACATCGCTACGAACGCATCACAATCCTCTGTTTCCAAAAATGCGGTGTCTGCTGAGTAAGGACCTTGCACTGCCATGCCTCGTTGTTGGCATTCGGCAATCACAGGACGAATCACTGCCTGCTCTTCTTGACCAAGATACCCGTCTTCTCCAGCATGAGGATTGAGCCCCAATATTTTAAGCTTAGGTGCTGCAATCCCAAAATCACGCTGTAAACTGCAATATAAAATTTGTATATGTGTCCGAAGTCGCTCTGCTGTGATAGCTGAAGCTACCGCATGTAATGGCAAATGCGTCGTTACCAACGACACACGCAGCTCCTCACTAGCCAACAGCATCACCGTTTGACATCCGGTCAAGTCTGAGAAAAATTCCGTATGCCCTGTGAAAGGAATACCGGCTTGATTGATAATAGCTTTATGCACGGGCGCGGTCACCACAGCCGCAGCTTTTCCAGCTAGACAAGCCTGAGCTGCACAAGTGAGCATTTCGAGCACATAACCAGATGCATCAGAATTGAGTACCCCGGGATTATCCGGTATTGGGCAACGAAACGGCCATACGTACAAATGGTGGGGACGATATTGATAAGGCATATCAAAATGATAGTCATCAATCTTCAGAGATCTCCCAAGTAGGGCAGCGCGCGCTCTTATCACCTCCGGGTCGGCCAAAACTACTACAGGCAAAGAAAGATCCGCTAAGTCCAAACACAAGTCAGGACCAATCCCAGCAGGTTCACCCGATGTGACTAAAATTGGTTTCATGCCAAATTCTTTTCAAGAATATTCACAAACGATTGCGCATGCATTTGTTGTTTCCAATTTTGCACGACTTCATTAAATTTACGTTGCTGTAAAAACGCCCGGACTTGTTGGCGTTTGAACGCTTCCGAATCATCTACTTCTTTACGCTCTAATACTTCAATCAAATGCCACCCAAAAGGAGTTTTTACTGGTTTACTGATCGTATGCAGAGGCAATGCTGCCATAGCTTCGCTAAAAGGCTTCACCAATTCATCTGCGACTACCCAACCCAAATCTCCGCCATTGGCTGCCGACCTGGAGTCTAAAGAATACATTTTAGCCATATTAGCAAAATCTTTACCCGACTTAAGTTGCTCATACAAATTATTAGCTTGCTTTATCGCTTCATCATTCGTCATATTCACATCTTGCTTTAATAAGATATGGCGAGCATGCATTTTGGTGACGCGATGTTGTTCTTCATTTTCTTTCAATTCCACTAACTTGATTAATTGAAAACCATTTCCCGTACGAATAGGTCCTACAACTTCGCCAACTTTCATGGTTTGAACAAGCTTCTCAAACACAGCGGGTAACTCTGCTAAATGCCGCTCGCCCAAATCTCCCCCTTCCAAAGCATATTCATCACTAGATTCTGAGACAGCCATCAAATTGAAATCATCCCCTTTTTTCAGTTTTGCAAGCAATTGCTGCGCTTTAGATTTCGCACGCATAATTTGCTGAGTAGTGGGCGCTTCTGGAAGTGGAATGACAATATTTTGCACATGAAACAATGATCTTGATTTATCGTTTGCCAGCTCATTTTTCAGATAGTCATCCACTTGTTGCGGTGTCACATCAACTTCATTCCCTACAATCCGTTGCTGCAAGCGGCCAATAATCATTTCTTTTTGCAAACTCTCACGATAACTTTCCCAAGTCATCCCCTCTTGGTGAAGAGCTTCTCGAAACTGAGTCATAGTTAAGTGATTGTCTTCAGCAATTTTGGCAATCGCTGCATCCAACTCAGTAGCATCTACGGTAATATCATTGGTTTTAGCTAATTGAAGCTGTAGATCGACCTCAATCAAATGCTGTAAAACTTGTTTCCGTAATGCCTCTTCCGGCGGAACGGGCATCTTCTTGGATAATAATTGTTTGCGCATCAATTCCGTTTGCGAATCTAATTCATGTTGCGTAACCACATTATCGTTCACCACTGCCACGACTTTGTCCAAAGCTTCTGTCGCTGCAGCACACCCCAACGTTGACCAAAGCAATAATACAAAAAATCCACCTAACAACCGCATGCCATTTACCCCTCGCAAAATAATCCCAAGTCTAAATTCTGAACTCTGTCTCTGTCAACAAACTTAGGCAACGTCCCTAAAGTTATTTCCGGGGTGCCAAAGTGATAAATTGCCTAATGTCGAAACAAATTCGTATATCCAGGCAAATAAGAACGAATCGTGGTTTCCGGATTACTCGTAGCCACCGAACCCAATCCTTTTAATAAAATTTGAAAATACACATTATTGTCATATTGAGGTATCAGTGAATTAGGACTCAAACTTTTAAATGTTTGGCCGCCTATCAATCTTGCTGCCCAACAACAAGAATCATATTGTACTCCAAAAAATTTCAGCATGTCGTATTGCGCTGAAATATTGTAGCTATAAACACCTAAAGTACTCCAATGTTCGCTCAATGGCCAAGCATACGAACCCGTAATTTGGTTTAATGCAGCAGTGCCTAACAAAGGTGTTTGCCCTACCATATTACCAGTTGTTAAAAAATTAGCATTATTCAACAATGCGCCTTGCAGCGCCAACACATTGCCACTCGCCAGATAATTATAGCCCAGCCCTACAATGCGCTCAGAATCAGGTTGATAATGCAAATTCACATTAGCATTATTGGTAGCTTGTGTAGCCGGGTCCCAAACATAATCTGAGCTGGCAGACCAAGCATAATTGAGCGTATACACCCCAGACATGGCTACAGGCGACCAGGATGCTGTCGAAGAGGTATAACCTAAGATAAGAGGGACATCCGTACATTGTCCACTTTGGTTATAGCAGAGCTGCACTTTACGCGGGGAAAAATAACGGATTTGTCCGACTGTAAATTTAGCTTTTTCTTGGCCTGTATTGGGCGATAGCCAACGTGTGGTCACCGCATAAGCCAACTGATTTGCATCAGAAATCCTGTCAAACCCTGAAAATCGATTAGTCCGAAATAATTGATCCGCATTAAAAATCATATATGCAGAGTCAAACGCTGGAAATTGACTTTGGTCGAGATAAGGGACATTCAGATAATACAACCTAGGTTCTAACGTTTGACGCATGGCATTGTTAAATAGGCGCGCATTGTCCCGCTCGAACGTTAAACCACTGTCTACATAAACTCTGGGTAGAATACGATTGAATGATTCTGATTGAGACGCACCTAGCCCATAGGGATTTAGATTCCTTGAAAGTCCATAATTATTTTCAACCATTTCTATGCTAGGAGTAAAGTAGCCCCATGGCGCCATTCTGGGTAGAGACAAAATAGGATTCAAATGATATCGAGTCCCTTGTGGAATGCTACGATCTGTGCCGGTCCAATGAAAATAATCGAATTGACTTAATATATTCAGATCACTATGCAGAGGCAAATCGTGATAGCTTCCATTTGCCAGCACTTGCGGTAATCGATCATAAATATCTCCAACTGCGGATTGGTTAATAGCATGCAGCGTTTGGTAAGATTGAACTGAACTAGCTATCAACCAATGATCGGAGGTATAGACTAAGGACGCCCGGCGCAATAATTGGTTTTCACTTGAAATAGCTAGATTCGTACTAAAATCCTGTAAATAATAGTCATCCGATACTTGTTGAAAATCGATATCCAAATTCAGATTAGGCAAAATTTGCAGGTATTCGCGGGCCAAGACTGACCAGCGATCCGTCTTCGATCCTTGCAAACTGGGAAACTGTCCTGAATTTTGGGCAATAAACGATTTAAATGCAGCATCGCGCGGTAAGATTGATCCCCCAACGATGCCTGACGACCTTTCCGTTAAAAACCGTGTTGTACCGCCCAGCATCCAGCCGCGTAAAGTATAATAATGTGGAATCACCGTTGCATCATAATTCGGGGCCAAATTTAAATAATAGGGCGCGGCAAAATCAAACCCATTTACATTCGTATACCCGCCAAAAGGCATTAAAAAACCCGATTTGCGGGCTGAACTAGTGGGGAAACTCAAATAAGGCGTATATAAAATTGGCAATTTTCCCAAACGTAACAATGCATTATGCGCTACCCCCGTTTGCTTCGCATGATCTAACTGAATATCTTTGGCTTTAATATCCCAAGCCCGATCTCTCGGAGCACAGGTTGTGTAGGTTACTGCATGCAAATGATAGTTTTGGTTCGCAAAACGTCGTATCCATGCGGCCGTTCCCCATGCAGGGAGTATTGCAGCAGCGTGTTTTGTTTCAAAACGATACAGCACTTGTTGGATGTAACCCGATTTGTCTTGTGGATTCAAAGTGGCATGCTTGGCAATCATCAAACGCCCAGGCTCCATAAAATGCACATTTGAATCCAATTCAACCCGATCAATTTGATGAGTCGTTGCATTACGGAACACTTGTGCAGTCCGCGCTGTAATCATACTTTGGTTTTGTTGTACTTGAACATGGCCTTGTAAATCAGATTGGCCAGTGGGATGAAATGACACATCATCTGCTTTGAGTTCGATAGCATTGGGATCTGACAAAGGATATAATGGCAAAGGATAATAAGATCCTTGGCACAGAGAACGCGTCGAATTAGTTTGCCACCCCAAACAAACTTCTGCTTGGTCTTGAAAGGCTTTATCACGTAAGCGTTTATCCCAAACACAAGCTTGAATCCATTCTGAATCTTGCGAATAAACTTGAGTCGAGGCCAGTCCTAGAATTCCAATACTCATTACACCTAGGAACACCCGGCAGCTTGTCGTATAATATCGCTTAGTCTGAATCACCACAACGCCAACATTTGCAACCAAAGGCAGGAAGTATACCATGCAAACTCGTGAAAACGCACTGCATCAATGGTTAAAAACCATTTACCCTTCAAACGATTATTCTCTCGTTCCATTAGCCGGAGATGCTAGTTTTAGGCGCTATTACCGCTTGATCCATGACGGCATTTCCCAAATTGTTATGGACACCCCCCCAGACAAACTCAAATTAGAACCCTTTGTCCAGGTGAGCAACTTGCTAGCAGAGCAGGGCATCAAAACACCCAAAATTCATGCACTAGACGATAGTTTAGGCTTTGCGCTCCTAGAAGATTTTGGAGATATTTTATTCAGTGAAGCATTAAGGCAACAGGATCCACAAGCACTGTATCCATCCGCTATCCAAGTCCTCATGCAAATGCAACAGAATCATTCACAATTAAATATACCACTCCCAGTATTCGATCAAGGTTTCATGCTACAAGAATTGACCTTGTTTTCCGAATGGTTTTTACAACGCTATTTAGGCTTAAACTTACAAGCAGAAGAACATCAACTTATACAAAACACTTTTCAAATGCTCACCCTGCAAATCGCAAACCAACCACAAGTTTTGGTGCATCGCGATTACCACTCCCGAAATATCATGCTGTTAGACTCTGCAGATTCGGCTTCGCACACATTGGGGATCATTGACTTTCAAGATGCCGTGCTAGGACCCATCACTTATGATTTGGTTTCTCTTTTAAAGGATTGCTATATTCAACTTCCCAACAAAGAGTTGAATGAATGGGTACAATATTTTTATGACCACTCCAGCCTTGCTCAACAGGTTCCCTTTTCAGAATTTCAACGCGCTTTCGATTGGTGCGGTTTGCAACGTCATTTGCGTATCCTGGGTACTTTTTGCCGCCTCCATTTACGCGATGCCAAATCAAACTATTTAAACGATTTACCAAGAACGTACCAATATGTCATCACTTGTATTGATAAGCATCCAGAATTTCAGGCATTTGGTCAATGGTTAAAACAACGAGTAGACCCTTATTTTCAGAGTACTGCTGTATGAAAACAGCGATGATCTTAGCAGCTGGGCGTGGAGAACGTTTGCGACCCTTGACAGACTGCACCCCCAAACCCCTATTTACCTTAGGAAATCAGACGCTCCTAGATCATCATTTATCGCATTTGTCTCAAGCAGGATTTCAACGAGTTATCATCAATCACGCTTATTTAGGTTGGAAAATAAAACACTATATCAAAAAAACCAACGCCCATAATTTAGAAATTATTTTTTCCCCCGAACCACCAGGCGCCTTAGAAACCGGCGGAGGCATTGTCAATGCCTTGCATTTATTGGGGAATGAGCCATTTATCACTCTGAATGGAGATATTTTTTGTGATTATGATTTGAGCACGCTCAAATTACCTCAGGATAGTTTGGCGCATGTTATTTTGGTTGAAAAACCCATTTACCGAACGATTGGCGATTATGGATTATCTGCCGAGAATTTTTTAAACAACAGCCACAAAGATTATATTTTTTCAGGCATTACCGTTTATCATCCGAGTTTCTTTAAAGAAGCTCTCAATGGCCGTTATTCTGTCACGCCCCTAATGAGGCAAATCACCGAATCAAATTGCGTGACAGGAGAACTCTATAAAGGAGTATGGTTTGATATTGGTAATTTGGAGCAATTACATTTGGCAGAAAAACATTTGCCCAGTAAATAAAATTACGCTCCCTTTGCAGGCCCAGAGCCCTGTGTCACATCACCGCCTTGACCCGCTTGTTGTGCTGCATATTCCCGCAATTCTGGCGGTGACCAAAATAATGAGAAATCCAATTTAGGTGCTAGTTGATTCGCTTTCGCAACCAAACCGACCTCAGGATCTTCCATTAAACGCCGTAATTCATTAGGCGGAACAACTTCTTTAGACAACACCCCGTCTTTTGATCGATAATGAATTCGCCCATTTTCATCACTGCCCATATTATGGGAAACAAACCAAGCCTGACAAATATCATCTACCAATTTTTTTTTATCTACTTTTTCGTCCTGGTTTTGGCCTTGATTAGATGGACTCATGCTGGTTCTCCGTCAATCATAAAGCCACGTAACAACTGACTCGTTTCATCAATATAAAAAGGCATGACAACCTTAGCAATTTGATTGTTCTCACTCTCAAGCCGATTCAGATTTTCGATAATAGATGCATCAATAAAATTCATGTTTCCTATTTTGAGGTTTTCTAAATCCTCAGGCGTCGCCAAGCCTCTAAAGGCCTTATCTGAAATATTCTCAATATAGTCATATCTGACGCGCACAAGTCGGGTGTTTGCATCCAGAGCAGCATTGACTCCTGCATATTCTTCGTGCATACGATGTTTATCGAGAATCGTATCTAAAGTATCTCGCAAGAACTTATTTGAATTCTCAGTAGTTGCTATTGCATCAGCTGATGCAATGCTCCTACCATCAGCAAGCCCTCTCATATTTTATCTCCTTGGTTCACTGGATCACAATGTTTGGAATTTACAGCATCAAACTCAAATTCATCCACTTGAATAGCATCCCAACACGCTTTCTCAATACTCATCAGGATATCCACCTCTTCAGAAGATAATACCCCTGCCGCCACTTTTTCCAACAATCGCACATGCATGGTTTCATGACTGTCACGCGATTTCGCAATCATAGCATGATACAAATCTTCATGCGCCATGAGCAATTGAAATGCATGCTCCATTCTATCCACGGGTTGTTTGGGATCCCCACTTAAAAAAATGGACTCTGTCAACAATTGGCGATAATCATTCGGATGCTGCATCAATTGGGCCAAATGATGACTGGCCTGATCGGAGGGATAACGCATAGTTTGTCCCCATGGAAACAACAAACCGCGAATGAGAATGCCCAACGGACGTACCGGAAAATTTTGACAAAAATCCAACATTGCTTTTTGCGAGTGATAAAAACAATACGTCAGAGCCCAAGCTGCATGAACTTGGTGATCTTTACTGTCAGGATATTTTCCTGCCAAACGCACTGCGGCTGCCGCCATATATAAATAGGACATGCCATCCGCCAGTCGCGCAGATAAGCGCTCTTTGCGTTTCAACGATCCGCCTAAAAAAATCAGAGAAAAATCTGCCAACCAAGCAAAAGCATGACTTAAGCGCGCCAAACGTTGGCAATGTTTTTTCAAAGGGCCGGCCGGCACTGCAATCAATCTCCCACCCGTCCAAGCTGAGCAAACCGCTTTGGCGAAACAATGTAGCGAATAATAAACATGTTGCCAAATCAATTGACTGAATTTCTCTTGGTCGTTGCTACGAACCGCCACGAATTCTTGGCGAACATAGGGATGACACGCCATAGACCCTTGACCAAAGACTAATAAATTACGCGACATGATGTTTGCCCCTTCCACCGTCACAAAAATGGGGATAGCAGCATAACAAGCAGCCAGGTAATTACGCGGCCCCAACACAACAGCACGGCCGCCATGAATATCCATCGCATCATTGATGGTCATACGCGCCAATTCAGTATTGTAGTATTTGGTCAACACGGATGCGACAGATGGTTTTTTGCCCACATTCACAGCTGCTACGGTTAATAAACGCGTCGCGTTAATTAAATATTGACGCCCTGCAATCTCAGCTAATTTTTCCTCAATTCCTTCAAACTCACCAATCTCAATATTAAATTGGCGGCGGATCCGTCCAAATGCACCACTGGTTAAATAAGCAATACCAGATGTTCCAACACTCAGAGCAGGTAAAGAAATCGAGCGCCCAATCGACAAACACTCTACTAACATTTCCCAACCGCGTCCGGCATTTTCTTGTCCGCCAATAATTTGTGTGATTGGCACAAAAATGTTTTTACCGCGAATCGTCCCATTCATAAACGGTTGCTGAATAGGCAAATGCCGATTACCAATTTCCAAGCCCGGGGTATCACGTGCCACTAAGACACAGGTAATGCCTTCACACCCTTCCCCATTCAACAAACCATCGGGATCCCGAAGATTCAGTGCCAGCCCAATCAAAGTCGCAACCGGTGCCAACGTGATCCAACGTTTACTCAGCGTGAGGGATAAGCCCAACACCATTTTTCCTTTGATTTTTTGTTTAACGACCAACGCTTCAGATTGAATCGACGTAGCATCACTTCCGGCCTGAGGTTCCGTTAATGCAAAACAAGGGATATCAATACCTTGCGCCAAACGCGGCAAATAATACTCTTTTTGCTCTTCAGTCCCATAATGGACCAATAATTCGCCTGGCCCTAATGAATTCGGGACCATCACTGTCACTGCAGCTACGCCGGAACGACTGGAAACCTTCATGACTACATCGGAATGCGCACGCGCAGAAAACCCTTTGCCGCCATACTCTTTGGGAATCACCAAACCTAAAAACCCTTTTTCCTTAATATACGTCCAAACTGATTCGGGCAAATCATGCATTTGCTCAATATCCCATTCATGGACCATGTCACATAATGCTTGCGTTTCATTATCTAAAAAACTTTGTTCTTCGTCACTCAATTCTGTATTAATTTGCGCCAAATCATCCCAATCTAAAGTCCCGCGAAAAATATCTTGCTCTACCCAAGTATCACCGGCATTCAATGCGGTTTCTTCGGTTTTGGATAATTTTGGCACGGCACGAGCGGCCGTGTGAAATAATTGCTTTGCAATAAGAGACCGTACAGTCTCCTGACGCAAGATTAGAATACACCCAATGATAACTGCCCACAGAAAAAACCCAATGATCCAAGACATTCCAATGACAAACGTCGCAATAAATAAATATATCCCAGACGCAATCTCCCACACCACCGGACTAAGTCGACGATACAAAATAATGAGGGTAACCATAAAGTATATAAGAAAAAAACCAAATGCCATGAGTATCCTGCCCCAAACCGCACATAGCCTTAAGATTAGCATTTGCGCGCAACGGGCTCAAGGTATACTTGTCACTTCACCCAGCACCATGAGTGCCTCGTTTTAAACTAACATCGCTTGGATTAGGAAAAACATCCATTTCCCATTCTTTCCAAATATCTTGAATATTCACTTCTCCTTTGGGTGCTCCGTAAAAAAGGCGATTACGGTCTTCAGTTTTTTCACAAGCAAGAATGATCAGTCCAGGCACAATCGTACAGAAAAACAAAATCTGTAAAACCACATCCAGATTTGCCCAAATCCCAGGATCTTTCGCAAAGGCTTTCTTAGCATCTGAGACAATATGCTTAAATCCTTTATTAAATTCTTTTTGCAATTTCGAAACATCCGCATCATCTTTGTCAATCTCAACAAAATAATGGTCACCCAATTGCTTTAATTTCGCGTGTAAACTTTGCAGATTTTCTTGATAGCGTGTGTAGGACAATAAAGATTCATCTGCTTCATCGCCCCCGGTAGCTACTTGCCAAGATACCTCTCTTTCCATATCTCTGATTTTAATAATATCCCCTACATAGCGATCAAATTCTTGTTTAAAAACTTTAACCGGATCCACTGCGCTAGTATCGCGTGACTCAGCATGTTCATAAGCAACATTCACATTTGTACGGAGTTTCTCTAGGTTTGCTCGTAATTCAATTTCCGGTTCTTTATGGATCAAGCATTTTGCTAAATGGATTGTGCTCGAAACCGCTGCCATATACACACGAGTAAGCATGTCTAAATCTGTATCCTCATTTTCTAAAGCGGCGCAATACTCTTTATTTGTTTTATCTATCTGTTTACCCAGGGTTGTAAGTAAGGTCTCATCCCCTGAATGTCCCGCCACTTTGGTGATAAGACTTGGGAGCGTACTTTGATACTCTGCATAAGATTTCTTCGCACCAGCGCGCAGCTCTTCTACTACAAATGCATGATCGCTGTGCAACCGATTATGGGCCGCAAGGATTTCAGCTCGCTTCCCAAGTTCGTCGGCATATTGCAATAATAATTTTTTCACTGCTGCTTCATAAACTTTAGGCGAAGGCATGCCTTCTAATCCCAATATGTTAAGCGCGGTTTTGCGTGACATAGACTTGCGCCCAAGCGTAACCATCTCAATATTAGGTATTTTGGTATACTCTCCACGCCGACTGTCGTCCATTTTGCCCTCTTCAGTTATACCTGAATCACATATTTATGATTGTTCTAACCCCATACCTTAGTTTTAGACAAACAAAGCTAGTTTGTCAAGATTTGAACAGATATTGTTTGCCAAAAACCTATTTTTCTGGGATAATTAGCCATATTTTTTTATTTGGTTTGTTAATGGCTATTCGTAAAGTTTTATACCTTCCTGATGCGCGTTTACGCCAATTATCTGTGGATGTGACTGTTTTTGACGACAGTCTACAGACTTTGATTGATGATATGTTTGAGACTATGTACCACACGCGTGGTGTTGGTTTGGCAGCGGCGCAAATTGGGGTCAATTTGCGTCTGTCTGTGATTGATGTCAGTCATGAGAAATCGGAACAAATTGTAATTATCAATCCCGTTATCATAGAATCCATTGGTGAGCTCACCTATCAAGAAGGCTGTTTATCGGTGCCAGGTGTCTATGACACCGTCAAACGAGCCCACACAGTTACGGTAAGGGCGCTAGATCGACATGGTAAATCATTCGATATCACAGGCTCTGAATTATTAGCCGAATGCTTACAGCATGAAATCGATCACATGAATGGCAAATTGTTTATTGATATGCTATCCCCCTTAAAACGGACTATGGCGAGGCGTAAATTAGATAAATATCTGCGCGAGCAAACGCAAAAATGAAAATTGTTTTTGCTGGCACACCCGAGTTTGGCCTCCCTTGCTTAGAAGCACTCTATAACAGCCAACATCAAATCATTGCGATTTATACGCAACCAGATCGTCCAGCTGGGCGCGGGCAGAAGATTCAAGAATCTGCCGTCAAAATCTGGGGACTGCAATATCAGATCCCGATTTATCAGCCGCTTAATTTCAAATCACCTGAGGTTATTGCAGCCTTAGAGGCTTTAGCGCCCGATCTGATGGTGGTGATTGCTTATGGGTTAATCTTACCCAAAAATGTTCTAGCCATTCCACGCTTAGGCTGTATCAATGTTCATGCGTCGATCCTACCTCGTTGGCGAGGTGCCGCACCGATTCAACATGCAATTTTAGCAGGAGATGCGGAAACGGGTATTACCATCATGCAAATGGATGTGGGCATGGATACTGGTGCCGCATTTACAATTCGAACGTGTGCCATTGCCGCTGAAGACACCACCGTACAATTACACCATAATTTGAGCGTCTTAGCTTCAGAACCATTATTGACTACGCTCGATGGGCTCATAGCAGGCACAGCAAAAGCCATACCGCAACAACATGAGCAAGCCACGTACGCACCCAAGATTCACAAACAAGATGCAGCAATTAATTGGCGCGAATCAGCCATCAGCATTGACCGCAAAATTCGCGCATATTACCCATGGCCCATAGCTTTTACTCAGGCACCAACCATGACCATCCGTATTCATAAGGCCAAACTCATGACTCAACAGCGTACGCAAATACCTGGGACCATTATTGCTATGGACAATCAGGGCATGCTGGTTGCTACTGGACAAGGCGCGATTTTGGTCCAAACTATTCAATGTCCAGGAGGACGACCTATTACAATCGCCGATTATATGAATGCGCAACGCCAGGATTTGCATGTAGGCACTCTTTTACAATGAAGCACTCTGAACGCGGCCAAGCGTTAACTATTCTGTTACGTCTATTCCAAAAACAACAGTCATTAACGCAAAGTTTACAAGAGCCTTTGCTCAGTCCCTTTACCAAAACCTTGTGTTTTGGCTTTGCGCGCCACTATTATCGTCTTGCTGCCATTGCCGACCTCATGGTGGAAAAACGTCCTAAAGAGTTAAGTATTTGGATTGGCCTTTTATTAGGAATATTTCAAATTTCTGTCTTAAAACTACCTGATTATGCCGTAGTTCAGGAAACAGTAGCCTTATTACCCACCAAACAATCATGGGCCAAAGGCTTCGTCAATGCCATTTTACGCCGGTTTTGTCGTGAGCAAGACAGCATTCTAGAACAATTGGCTGCAAATCCTGACTTCATGACCATGCATCCCCCTTGGTTAGTCAAAAAAATTCAAACCAATTGGCCGCATGCTTGGCAAACTATTATCGAGGCAAATAATACTCATCCGCCTATGAGTTTGCGGGTGAATCTCAGTCATCTTAGTCGAGAGACCTATTGCACGCTCTTGGATAACCAACAAATTGCATATCGCCTCATTCCCCATACTCTAGCGGGAATAATTGTAGAGCAGGCCTGTGCCGTCCAAGATTTGCCGGGTTTTGCAGCAGGGGATATTTCCGTACAGGATGGTGCAGCACAATTAGCCGGACCATTATTAGAGCTGAAACCTGGTTTGCGCGTCCTAGATGCCTGTTGCGCCCCGGGCGGAAAATTAAGCCAAATTTTAGAATTGGAACCGAATTTAGCAGCCTGTGTAGGACTTGATGTCGATGGCCAACGTTTAAAAAGAGTACAAGCCAATTGTCACCGCCTAGGTTTACAACCCAAGTTATATACCGGGGATGCTTTGTCCCCACAGTCGTGGTGGGATGGACAGACCTTTGATCGCATTTTAGTGGATGCGCCTTGTTCTGCGACCGGCATTATCCGCCGACATCCAGATATCAAATTATTACGCAGCTTAAAAGATATTCAGAATATCGCTCACATACAAACACAGATGCTCAGCGCATTATGGGCGTTATTGGCGCCAGAAGGGATATTAGTATATGCAACTTGTTCAATTATGCCTGATGAAAATGACAAAATTATTGCGAATTTCATTGCCAACCATTCAGATGCTGATTTAGACCGCTCTATACAAACATGGGGCCATGCAACAGGCAACGGCTTGCAGATCTTGCCTGGCGAGCATAATATGGATGGTTTTTTTTATGCAAAAATGAAGAAAATTAAGTAGTCCATGTTGGGCACGTTATACTTTGCTGCCCTACAAGGTTGTAACTAATAAGCGAGGTATATCTTGCAAATCAAATATTTTCTATCATTTTGGCTTCTATTGGCATTGTTCGCTCACCCGGCCCATTCAGTAGAACCTATTACTAAAGATTTAATTGGGTTCAATAGTAAAAATGGGAAAATTATTTTTCAACGCAGTCTCAATCAAAATGAATTAAAACTGCTGCCCCATTTTACGACCCAAAAAAAAGGAACGTATTGCGGCATTGCAAGTGCCGTAATGATATTGAATGCCGCCGAAATACCTGCGCCTTTTGATTCACAACACCCTCCCTACCATCATTTCAACCAAGATGATTTTTTTAATGCGCCAGTCACCCAGATCATAACGCTTAAAAATATTCAAAAAGCAGGGATCCCTCTTAAGGAACTTGCAGAGGGAATACATACCTACGGTTTAAAAACACAAGTGTACTATGCTAGCAATCTGAATCTTGAACTATTTAGATCCCTATTGCTCAAAGCAATATCTAATCAACATTTTATTATTGTCAATTTTTTGAGAACCTCTTTAGGACAAGAAGGAAGTGGTCATCACTCACCCGTTGCGGCCTATGATACCATTACCGATCGTTTTTTGATTTTAGATGTTGCGCGTTATAAATACCCCCGCCTATTGGATAAAAACAGCTAAGTTATGGAATGCCGTGAATACAAAAGATGAAACCCGCTCTCGCGGATTTATTGTATCAAGTGTTGCGGACGATTTGGTTCCTTTGCACTCTAAGCGTCCAACCATTACCCCCCAAGGGTGTGATCATTATTAGATCCACCAAGAGTCTGGTGAAGTGAACGCGGCTTCTATTCGGTTTATATCAGACTCATCCAAAACAGAAATAGAGAGTGTCTTTTGGGCCATAAAAAGATAAAATTCGCGCGCCAGAGGATCCGTCAGCGCCTGTAAATGGTGGTGAATCGTCATTACATCTGCACGTTGAATAGGGCCCGTCAATGCTAATTTAGGCTCACTTGCTTGCTTCACATTCTCTACGACACTAGACAATAACGCATCTAAAACATCCTTAGCTTGCTGCTCGGGGAGACCCGCATCCAAAAAACAATCACGCGCCTGTTGCAATAATGTAATGACATAATTAGATCCGAAAACTGCAGCCGCATGGTACAAAGCTTTTTTTTCTATCGCAATCTGATATACCTGCCCCCCGATGGCGTTGAAAAGATTAGTAATAGTCGTCATGGCAGCAGCATCACCTTCTAACGCACAGGGGATATTGACAAATTGGTTGATCGCAGATTGGGGATTTTTAAAACTAAAACTAGGATGTAAAGAAGCCACCACACAGCGTCGTGCTCGCAAAGTGCTAAGACAAGCAGAGGTCAAAGCACCACTGCAATGCAGCATGATTGTACCAGCCTGCACTTGAGCATTAACCGCCAACTCATCAGCCAATACAGCTATTTTCTGATCCGGCACGGTTATGAGAAACAAATCAGCAGGAGGAAAATCACTCACAGAGGAAACCGCATATCCCTGTCCAATAAATTCAATGGCATTCTTGCTGCTTTCCTGGCTCTGATTAAAAATTGCTTGAATCTTAGCAACTCGATGCTTGACTAACAAATATCCCAACGTTTGGCCCACTGCGCCAGCGCCAATGATATTCACAGTCAACATTCTGGATTCGCCAGCAAGCGTTTGGGTTTCAGCACCGTAGTTAAAGGATCCCACTCAGCTAATCCTTGAAAATTAGCGTTCTCATCGTACAAACGCACGCATCCTTCAGCAATATTCTCATCCAAAATTATGGGTTGTCCCAAATATAATCTTTGTAAATCATACTCGGATAAAGTCAGAATTGGGAAATGCTCCAGCAAAATATCCATCGGTAGCAAGCAATTACTCAATTCTTCAGATGAAAAATTCTCGCATTCTTCTAGCGTAAACATCCGTTGCGATTCAAAACCAGCTGTATACAAACGTCTTAATTGTGTGACATGCGCACCAACACCCAATGCCGCCCCCAGATCTTCTATCAACGTCCGAATATACGTTCCCTTCGAGCAACGCACAATAAATTCTGCTTGCGGATATTCGAAGCTGCTCATTGTAAATTGATAAATGGTAATAGGACGTGGTGGACGCGGCACTTCTTTGCCCGCGCGCGCTAATTCATATAATTTTTTACCTTGATATTTTAGAGCAGAATACATAGGGGGGATTTGCAAAGAGTCACCCTCAAATTTGGGCAATTGTTGTAAAACGTCCTCGACTGAGACCAGCCTATCGGACACAGTCTGCATCACCTCACCTTGCGAATCACCAGTGGTGGTAGTCATTCCGAAACACGCGGTCACCGCATAACATTTATCGGCATCCAAGCCAGACTGGGCAAATTTAGTCGCCTCACCAAAACACAGCGGCAACATACCCGTGGCAAGCGGATCCAAACAACCCATATGGCCAGCTTTACGCGCATTTAATAAGGATTTCACTCTTTGCAGGACCGTATTGGAACTCAGAAGACCAGGCTTATCAATTAATAATATGCCATGAACGTTATTCCGGATCTTTTTCATCTTCTGAACTCGGATTGACTTGATCAATCAAACGACTTAAGCGAGCGCCATATTCTACTGATTTGTCATACACGAAATGTAATTGTGGGGCCGTACGCATGGTCAGAGTTTTCGCTACTAACGAACGTAAGTAGCTAGCTGCTGCATTGAGGATACCCTCAGCAACAGCTGGATCACCATTAAATACGGTAAAAAATATTTTAGCATGTCCCAAATCTTTGCTCACCTCAGCTGATGATATGGTGATCAATCCAGGTAAACGCGGATCTTTCACTTCTTCTTTAATCAACATTGCTAATTTGCGTTGCAACAATTGTGACACGCGATCACTACGCTTGAATTCATGCGCCATACGATCAGATCTCTCGTTTCAATTCAATTATTTCAAAGACTTCGATCAAATCACCGGGTTTAACATCATTGTAGTTTTTAACTCCAATTCCACATTCCAATCCTTGACGAACTTCAGAAACGTCGTCTTTAAAGCGACGTAACGATTCCAATGTGCCTTCATAAATCACCACGTTATCACGTAAAACACGAATAGGATTATTACGCTTGATCTGGCCTTCCATGACCATACAGCCGGCAATAGCACCTAGTTTGGGCGAACGGAACACATCGCGTACTTCAGCAATCCCGACAATTTCTTCTTTAAATTTAGGTGCCAACATACCTGATAATGCACGTTTGACTTCATCGACGATATCGTAAATGACGCTATAATAATTAATCGTCACCGACTCTAATTCCGAAAGACGTTTTGCACCTGCATCAGCACGGACATTAAAACCAATCATCAACGCATTAGAGGCCATCGCCAGATGAACATCAGATTCTGTAATACCACCCACACCTGTGGCAATCACTGCCACATTAACTTCATCGTTAGATAATTTCACCAACGCATCGGCAATGGCTTCTACTGATCCCTGCATGTCCGCTTTCAATACAATATTCAATACTTTGAGTTCTTGCGCTGCCATATTTTCAAAAATGCCTTCCAAAGAAGATTTTTGACGTCTGGCCAATTTAACATCTCGGAATTTTCCTTGACGGAACAACGCTACTTCACGAGCTCGTTTCTCATCCGTCACGACTACGGCCTCATCACCCGCGTGCGGAATCGCCGATAATCCTAAAATCTCAACCGGCATTGAAGGGCCAGCACTATCAACTGAATGCCCAGCATCGTCAACGAGCGCACGCACGCGACCATATTGGAAGCCTGCTAGAATGATATCTCCTTTGTGCAAAGTACCAGACTGAACCAAAACCGTAGCCACTGGGCCACGTCCTTTGTCCAAGCGTGATTCAATCACAACGCCTTTGGCCGCGCCATCTCTGTGTGCAGTCAATTCTAAAACTTCAGCTTGTAATAAAATAGCATCTAATAATTTATCAATCCCTTCCCCAGTACGTGCTGAAATTGGGACAATCATCGTATCACCGCCCCATGCTTCTGAAATCACGCCATAATTCGACAATTCCGTCATGACCTTATCCGGATCAGAGCCTGGTTTATCAATTTTATTGATGGCTACTACGATAGGAACATTAGCAGCTTTAGCATGCTGAATCGCTTCTAGCGTTTGCGGTTTTACACCATCATCGATGGCGACAATCAAGACAACAATATCGGTCGCTTGCGCGCCGCGCGCTCTCATGGCAGTAAATGCCGCGTGTCCAGGCGTATCTAAAAATGTGATATCCCCTTTTTCAGTACTCACATGATAAGCCCCGATATGCTGGGTAATACCGCCTGCTTCTCCAGCCGCAACTTTTGTCCGGCGAATATAATCTAATAAAGATGTTTTACCATGGTCGACGTGGCCCATGATGGTCACTACAGGCGCACGTGGGAACGCTTCTCCCCCTTTACGCATCGCATCGTCCAAACCAATTTCGACGGCATTTTCTTGCAAGAGTTTGGCTTTATGACCCATTTCTTCAACAACAATAACTGCTGTTTCTTGATCAATGACTTGATTGATCGTAGCCATAGCACCCAACCCAATCATTACTTTGATAACTTCAGCCGCTTTTACAGACATACGCTTAGCCAAATCAGCAACCGTGATGGTTTCAGGAATCAGAACTTCATGCACCGTAGGTACAGTTGGCATCGCAAATCCATGCGTCAACGCTTCTTCTGCTTCACGATATTTATCAGATTTCTCAGGTTTACGCCGTTTAGATTTATGGCGTTTTGCATAGCCACCATCCGCATCGTCTTCTTGTAGGAACAGATTTTGTTTGCTTTTACGCTGCTTCACACCACCGCGTTTTAGATCAGTTTTTGGCGCTTCACTTTCATCACGACCAGGCGTTTTCTTTTTGGTATGCTTGTCTACCTTCACTTCTTCTTTTTTAGGTTTCGCCTCTTCTGCGGTAGTTACCGCGACTACTTCAGTTTTCACCTCTTCAGCAATGACAGCATCAGATTGTGAACCTTCTTCAGACTCCAGTAAAGCGGGTGAGTCAGCCGGAGGCATACCTTCTGATTCTGCTATCAAGGCTTCAGGAACTTCATTTTCAACAACTGGCTCTATGTCTTCTTGTTCGTCTAAGGTCGGGGTTTCTACTGGTCGTTTGACAAATACGCGTTTTTTTCGAACTTCAATACTAACAGTTTTACCGCTGCCCATATCATGGCTTGGAACTTGTGAAACAGATTTACGCCGCAACGTTATCTGTCCTTTGGCAACAGGGTCTTTAGAAGCACCGCTTTTCAAATGACTCAATAATGTCAACTTTTCTTGCTCATTAATCGTATCATTCTCATTCGCAATTGCTATGCCAGCTTTTTGCAACTGAGTCAATAAATGCTCAGGCGGAATCCCCACTACTTGAGCCAATTGTTTCACCGTTACATCTGCCATAATCTTTGTCCCCTTTTACCACAATGCCAACATTCTGGCTTCACCTTCAAGATATATACCTTTTACGAAGGAATTACTCTGCCGAATCATCTTCAGCAAACCAGCGTTCCCGTGCTTTCATAATATGCTTACCTGCTTGCTCTTCTGTCATAAACGGTAGAACAAGAAGCTCATCGACTGAGCATTCAGCCAATTCATCTGTATTAGTCACGCCAATGCTATTCAGCTGCCCCACTAATTCAGGGGTCATACCTTGCATGGTAATCAAATCCAGGTTTTGATGGTCATGATGATCGCTCGCCGTCAATGCTTGCGTTAAGAGGCTATTATTAGCTCTACTGCGCAGTTCTCCGACAATTTCTTCATCAAATCCATCGATTGCCAGTAATTCATCTATCGGCACATAAGCCACTTCTTCCAAAGTCGAAAATCCGTTGGTTAATAGCAAACCAGCGATTTCTTCATCAATCTCCAATGTATCCACAAATAAACTAATAGTTTTGTTAGACTCTTCTTGTGTTTTACCCTCAAATGCTTCGATAGTCATCACATTTAATGTCCAGCCGGTTAACTGACTGGCTAATCTAACATTTTGTCCATTACGACCAATGGCTTGCGATAGTTGATCTTTATGTACCGCCAAATCCATAGTATGAGTATCTTCATCCACCACAATTGAAGAAATTTCGGCCGGAGCCATAGCGTTGATCACTAATTGAGCTGGATTGTCATCCCATAGAATAATATCGACACGCTCACCACCTAACTCGCTAGATACCGCTTGCACGCGGGCACCGCGCATTCCAACACAAGCACCTACTGGGTCGATACGTCCATCATTTGTTTTCACGGCAATTTTAGCTCGACTACCAGGCTCACGTGCTGCTGATTTGATTTGAATAATATTTTCACCAATTTCTGGCACTTCAATCCGGAACAATTCAATCAACATTTCTTTACGTGTTCGGCTCACTAATAATTGAGGACCACGTGGATGTTCCAAAATATCATACAAATAAGCACGGACCCGATCATTCGGACGAAACATTTCTTGCGGCAGCATATCAGCGCGCGCTAAAAAGGCCTCAGCCTTGCCACCTAAATCGACAATAATATTGTCACGCGTAACTTTTTTAACTGTTCCATACACCAATTGGCCAATTTTCGCTTTAAATTGATCAACCATCATGCGGCGTTCTGCTTCGCGAATTTTTTGAAAAATCACATGGCGGGCAGTTTGGGCTGCGATACGGCCAAATTCTATGGAAGGCACATGTTCTTCAATACGATCACCGAGTTGAGCATCTGGTTTTCTTTCTTGTGCTTGGGCAACGGTTAATTGGCGATCTGAAAATTCCACTTCGTCCTCAGCAACCACATCCCAATAGCGAATCGTCACATAATCACCAAGACGTGGATCCATCGTCACTTGAATCCCAAATTCTTGGCCAATCAATTTACGTGTTGCTGATTCAAGCGCGGCTTGAATCGCACCTAAAACGACTTCTTTGCTCACACCTTTTTCATTAGAAAGTGCCTCAGCAACCAATAGTAATTCTTTGCTCATCATTAGCCTCACTTAGATGTCAAATGTGCTTTCGCAATCGCGTTAAAAGAAAAAACCTGCTGCCCACTGTCCCCATCCAGATCCAGAACCAAGTTCTGCTCATCTGCCGAAACAATTTTGCCAGTAAATTTGCGCTGCTGGGCAATGGGTTTCGCCAATTTAATTTCGACCAACTCTCCAATATAACGCTGGTATTGTTCGCTATAAAATAACGGCCTAGGAATTCCTGGAGAAGAAACCTCTAGACTATATTGTCCAGAAATAGGATCTTCGACATCCATCACAGCACTAATTTGCCGACTGGCTTTTTCGCAGTCCTCAATTCCGACACCACCTGCGTGGTCAATAAATACGCGCAGCAAAGCATACCTGCCCTGCATCAAATATTGGCAGCCCCAAAACTCATAGCCCAACCCTTCAATACAGGGTCGCAACAGATTCTCTATTTCAGTTTGAATCATATAATCAATTTAACCAAATTAACTTAGGGTCGTGCCCGAAATAACTGCCTATTTTGCGCAAAGCTGAATATCCGAACATAGCCAGACGACATTCAGATTTGATGCAATAGTAGGAAGTTATTTTGGGCACGATCCTTAATAAAAAAACCCCATAAATGGGGTTCTAAAAATATATATTGGTAGCGGGGGCAGGATTTGAACCTACGACCTTCGGGTTATGAGCCCGACGAGCTACCAGGCTGCTCCACCCCGCATCAATTCAAAGCGATTATACACGGGCTCTATGAACTAAGCAACGATTAATTTATTCACTAAAGCAGTTGTATCGTGCGGTCAGAGTTAAGTCAGATGTTCTGTTCTGATATTTTGGTTATTTCTTTCCTATTTCGTTATATACTTAAGGACAAAGTTTTACAGGATTACGGTATGCAACATTACTATTTAGAACAAATGGGGATCACGCCTTGGGTGGTACGCAGTGACCCGCAACGCTTGTCCTCAATACAACAATTGGCTACTGAAGTAGCCGCCTGTACCCGTTGTCCTTTACACCAAACTCGTTTACACACAGTATTTGCACGCGGGAACCCCCAAGCCAAACTCATGATTATTGGTGAAGCCCCTGGAATTCCTGAAGATCAACAAGGGTTGCCTTTTGTCGGTGCAGCAGGCAGTTTATTAGATCAAATGGTATCTTGCATTGGTTTGAGCGATAACGAAATTTATATTACCAACGTTTTAAAATGTCATCCTATCAATAACCGCGACCCACAAAGCGACGAAATCTCACAGTGCAGCAATTATTTAGCACAACAAATTGCTTTGGTAAAACCTACATTATTACTGGCCTTGGGCCAATTTGCAGGGCAGTATTTGCTCAATACCACTCGGTCCCTGACTCAAATGCGCACTCAGAAAAACCAACATCAAAATATTCCGGTCATCGTCACGTATCACCCAGCCTACCTATTGCGCAATCCCGCAGATAAAAAAAAGGCTTATCAAGATTGGATCACGATACAAGACCTGCTGCTATAGTGACAGGTTTTGTCACTCCCCAGATACATCATCCTGAGCGAAGAGAAGGATCTCTAATTGATTAGGTTTGTGCCTAACTCCGGAGATCCTTCTCTTCGCTCTGGGTGACGTTGAGTCAGTTTGAATCTATTGAAAACAAACTTATCCACAACGTGGGGAGTCACCAGGTTTTTTATACCCGCGAGACAATTCCTCAACTAAATTTCCAACTAGTATAAACTATGCTATCTTTTTATGAGGCACTTATTTAGGGTTCATACTATGAGTTCAAATTGGATTCAACTACCTGATCCCAATGTCTTAAAATGCTTCGCCATACCATTGCTATTATCGTCAGTAATCAGCATCTGGGTCGCAGGCATTCAATATATAAAACCCAAAAAAAACATTCATGAACTCAAACTACGAGTCCAAACTTTTTGGTGGATTATCAGCTTACTTGGTCTGTCGCTAATCTTAACGCCGCTATTAGCCATCATTTTTTGGGGAGCGATCAGTTATTTAGCGCTGAGAGAATATTTTTCCATCATACAAACTCGTCAAATTGACCGTCGAGTCCTATTTTGGGCATACATTTCCATTCCTATCCAATATTATTGGATAGCCACCCATTTTTACTCCATGATGGCTATCTTTATTCCAGTATATGTCTTTCTGTTTTTACCACTGCGCATGGTCTTATTAGGAGAAACCAAGGGATTTTTGCGCGCAGTAGGGACCATTCATTGGGGTATTATGATGATGGTCTATTGTCTCAGTTGTGTGGCAGCATTGTATCTTTTAGAACCCAATACTTCCCTTAACTCAAGCAGTGCGCCTGGTTTGATTTTCTACTTATTATTTTTAAATCAATTTAATGATGCCCTACAATTTTTCTTTGGAAAATGCTTCGAAAAACATCCTATTGCGCCCCGGGTCAGTCCCAAAAAAACCATCGAAGGTTTTTTGGGTGGCTTGCTCACGATACCAATCATTGCCGTACTCTTAGCCCCTTTTATAACTCCCCTATCGATGCAGGATGCGGGCATCTTAGGCGTTATGATTGCTAGTGCAGGCTTTATAGGGGACATTATCATGTCTGCATTAAAGCGCGATTTAAATCTCAAGGATACAAGCAAATTATTACCCGGCCATGGGGGTATTTTAGATCACATTGATAGTCTGATTTTTACTGCACCCCTATTTTTTCATTATATACGGTATTTTTATGGGTAACTGACGGTCACCATCCTCCCCTGAGATATGTCTTTTTTTGATCTCGTTAAATAGTCCGGCTATTTGCCTCGATCAAACACAATTTTTAGCTCAATATTTCTCCCTAGTTCACTCCCGGCAAAACTTTAGGAACGTTTTCTGGTATTTATATCCATTTTTTTATTTTTTTACTTAGAGTCTGGATAAGACATACCTTAGATCTTTACATTCCCACTAAAAATAGTTACTCTTGTCTCTCAATGATGGCGGCTCTTTGGGTCCCCTCGCGGCGAAGTCGTGCAAACCCCGTCAGGCCCGGAAGGGAGCAGCGGTAGCACTTTAATTCGTGCGCAGAGGTGTGGCTCATAGCGCTGCCGCCCAAATCAGGCTATACATCCATAATGAGTTACATTGCACTAGCCCGTAAATGGCGACCCCGTACATTTTCTGAATTACTCGGACAAGACCATCTGGTTCGCGCGCTGACTCAATCACTCACCCAAGATAGAGTGCATCATGCTTACCTGTTCACGGGTACACGTGGTGTCGGCAAAACCAGTGTCGGTCGAATTTTAGCCAAAGCGTTGAATTGCCTCGAAGGTGCTTCAGCAGAACCTTGTTTGGTCTGCGAGAATTGTCAGGCCATTGAGCAGGGCCGATTCATTGATTTGATTGAAATTGATGCCGCATCCAAAACACGTGTAGAAGACACGCGAGAATTATTAGACAACGTTCAATATGCCCCTACCATTGGGCGCTATAAAATTTATTTGATCGACGAAGTACACATGCTATCGCAGCACAGTTTCAATGCATTGCTCAAAACTTTAGAAGAGCCTCCAGCACACGTCAAATTCTTATTAGCAACCACTGATGTGCAAAAACTGCCTATTACTATATTGTCGCGCTGCTTACAGTTTCACTTGAAGCATGTCCCGGAAACGATTATCAGCGGTCATTTGCAAACTATTCTACACTCTGAAAAAGTGGTATTTGAGCCCCAAGCACTAGCAATGATTGCTAAAGCGGCTCGTGGAAGTATGCGAGATGCGTTGAGCCTGTTGGATCAGTGTTTGTCCGGACAAACCGGTGAACTCAATGCAACAAACGTCTCTCATTTATTAGGACAAACCACAGAAGATTTTGCTGTTCAAATATTACAAGCATTGTGCGCGCATGATCCGCAGCAACTAGTGGCGATTAGTCGAAAAATTGCTCAGACTGGCGGGCAATTTCGATATGTATTAGATGAATTATTGGCTTATTTACATCGAGTGGCCATTGTGCAAACCCTGCCGTCTACGCCTGATTACATTGAATCGCAACCCGAAATTGCTCTGTTCGCTCAGCAATTAGCTGCTGAAGATACGCAGTTATTTTACCAAATCGGCTTAAAAGGTCTCAACGATTTACCTTACGCACCGACTCCAAGCATTGGCTTTGAGATGATTTTGTTGCGAATGTATACGTTCAAACCAGCTCCAGCAGCTGATACCCCGAAACTCGCTTATCATCAACAACCGTCTCAGGCCCGAGTTGAACCCCTAGCAATTCAGCCGCTTCCAGAAACAGCAGCCCATTTTGATAAGCAAGACTTCAACCCATTGACGGCAACCTCCCAGGCACATCATCCTGAACGGAGTGAAGGATCTGAAATTGAGCTGTCAGCAAGCCAGCCGCTTTCAGAACCAACATCTCCTTTCGATGAACTAGACTTCAATCCATTGACGGTAACTCCCCAGGTACGTCATCCTAAACGCAGTGAAGGATCTCCTGAAATTGGTGACGGGCTTAATTCGGAGATCCTTCGCGCAAACATATGCGCTCAGGATGACGTACCTTCGGAATTACCATTGACGCCTATTGGTGAAAAAGTACACGCTGCACCCGAAGCTGAGCCGATTGCAAGAACCACACCTCTACTTGGCTCCTCTGATTGGGCTGCTATCATCCCACAATTACAGCTAAATGGTTTAGCGCTTAGTGCGCTCCAGCATTCTGAATTGCTTGAAAAAAATCCAGGGCAAATTATTCTCAAAATAGATAAATTACACCAATCCATATTTACTCCCGCAGTGGTCACACGTATTCAAGATAGTTTGTCTGCGTATTATCAAGAACCTACTCACGTCAACTTACACTATCAAAATGAATTGGTTGATTCTCCTGCCGCTCAAAAGAGAACTGCTGATACACAACAACAAGAAGCGTATACGCAAGCCTTGCAAAACGACCCCATGTTTCAGCAATTACAAAAGGAGTTTTCTGCTGCTCTCATTCAAGATTCCGTCTCCGCAACATAGGGTCTGTTGCTAATTCATTTCTTTCTCATTAGATGAAAATCTGTTAACATAATTTCTTAAAGATAAATAAATGGAAATAATTAGAACATTTAGCGAGGGATTTATAATGAGCGATAAAATGGGTGATTTAGGAAGTAGTCTTCAAGGGTTATTAGCAGAAGCTGAAAAAATGCAAAAAAGCATGAAACAAGCGCAAGAAGACTTGACTAACTTAACCGTAGAAGGTCAATCTGGTGGTGGCATGGTAGTTGTCTCCATGAATGGCCGCCATGAAGTGAGCAAAGTTACTATCAAGAAAACATTGATAGATGACGGCGATGTGCACATGCTAGAAGACCTAGTAGCTGCCGCAGTGAACCATGCGGTGAAGAAAGTTGAAGTAATTTCTAAAGAAAAAATTACTGCGTTAACAGCAGGATTGAATCTTCCAACTGACTTCATGCAAGGCGAGGATAAATAATTCCCAATGGATGCGTTATCACGCTTGGTCGATGCATTACGATGTCTGCCAGGCGTCGGTCCAAAATCCGCTCAGCGTATGGTGTTTCATTTATTGCAACACCAGCGCGAGCGCGGTTTACATTTGGCTGACTGTCTAACTGACGCCATGACCGCCATTACCCACTGCGAGATTTGTAACAATTACACCACGCAAACCATTTGTGACCTCTGTCAAACCCCCGATCGAGACCAGCATTCAATCTGTATCGTAGAAAGCCCAGCTGATGTGCTGGCCTTAGAGCAATGTATGCTTTTTCGAGGTCGTTATTTTGTGTTAATGGGTAAAATTTCACCTCTAGATGGTATTGGGCCTGAGGAAATTGGTCTGCCCCGCTTACGCACCCATGTCCAACAAGCGCAGATTAAAGAAGTCATCCTGGCACTCAGTCCCAGCATAGAAGGCCGGACTACCGTACATTTTATTCAAGAATACCTCCGCACTCTTCCCGTAAAAATCAGTCAACTTGCCCATGGGATCCCTTCAGGCGGTGAACTCGCTTTACTCGATGGCAATACCATTGGTAGCGCATTTCGCAACCGAGAGTGCCTAATACAAGACCAAATAGCGTAAATTTTATTTACATCCTATACTATTAGATAAGTAACAGCTGTGGATATAGCATGTCACGCTATCGAAAATATACAGACAATTATCTTGCAATATTAGAGGGACTGCACCTAACGGAAGAAATTGGCGGCAAGCCCCTCATCGATACGAGTGCAACATCTAAAACTATATATACCCAAGACGTCCTAAAAGATAAATATCGGGCCACGGTTGTAGAACTACGCAACCCTAAGCAATACAATGCCGAAACTACGCGAGAAGAGATCTACGCGCCTGCCAATTATGTGCAATACCCTCGCTATGGACAAGGGGAATATGATGCAGCTTTTGCCTACTGGATAACCAATATCAACCCATATTTACTTGAAACTTACCAAAATTCCGGGGATGAAGGCTTCAAAACATACTTCGCATTTCCATATATTGATGACAAAGGAATTCCTTGCGCCCTATCTGTTGCGCGGTTTGGTCATGAACCTACCGCACAGTTTTTCATAACCCTCGTTCGGAATACCCATGCACCCTATGAAGAACGTGAAGTTACATTTATTGGTCACAACGATATTATGAAGAATAGCTACTATGCTGCTATGCATGGAGAACATCAGGAGGAAGAGATAGATGAAAATCGCATTATGCGTTCTCTGCGACTTAAAATAGGGTCAAACAATGTTTCTCAGTTACTGGGCAGCCTTTTTACGCAAGATGGCACTATTACTGAAGAGAATTTTGTGCAATTAAAAGCACGAATTCGCCATCGTAACGTGGATAACCGCGATATACTCACCCAGCAAATCCCTCGACTCATCCAGATAGTTAACAAAATAAATGTCGGACTTGCTCAACAAATACAAAGTATATATACGCAGGATTTCGTGGATTTTTTCAAACAAGAACGTTACGAACAATTGTTACGCGACGTGATTGCACATGCACAACACCATAAACCAACACAACTCGAAGCCATCACGGAACTGCAAGATCTCTATTTAGAGTTTATCGTCATCCAATTATACTCTGACCAATCAAATAGTAGGGCATCATTCCTTTCAGACGGTATTTCTGGAGCAGAAAACGCTGAATTACTCTCCCGTTTCAAAAAAGTTGCTCCTCAGGCTCGCAATACAGCAACCTTTGCAGAGAAAATTAATCAATTTTATCGAAATATTCATTACAGTATGCTGATTACTCAATTAGAGCATGCCATTCATGACAGCGAATCCACCCTGGTGCGGGATAATGCAAACTCAGAATTACAGTGGATACGCAGTCTGAGTGATAATTTTTTAAATTTAAAACCTTCCAAACAAAAAACAGCAATTGCATTT